>DASVXR010000056.1:0-3145 GCA_036392595.1 Sphingomicrobium sp. | reverse complement strand
CGGCTCGCGATCTTCGACTGCGACGGGACGCTGGTCGACAGCGGCGCGACGATCTACGCCGCGCTTGCCGAGACATTCCGCCAGAACGGCATCGAGGTGCCGCAGGCGCAGGCGGCGCGGCGGGTGATCGGCCTCAGCCTCGTTGAAGCCATGGCCGACTTGCTCCCCGACGCGCCTTCGGAGGAGCATGTCGCGCTGGCCGAAGGCTACAAGCGCAATTTCATGGCGCTCCGGCAGGCCGGGCGCGTGGAGGAGCCGCTGTTCGGGGGAGTTCTCGAGCTGCTGGACGCGCTGGAGCATGAAGGCTGGCTGCTCGCGGTCGCGACCGGCAAGTCGGACCGCGGCCTCAGGCACTGCCTCGAGCAGCATGGCATCCACGCCCGCTTCGTCTCGCTGCAGACAGCGGACCGGCACCCGTCCAAGCCGCATCCCTCGATGGTGATCCAGGCGATCGCGGATGCCGGCGCGGCGCCCGAGACGAGCTTCGTCGTCGGCGATACGAGCTACGACATGGCCATGGCCGCCGCGGCGGGTGCAGTGCCGATCGGTGCGGGCTGGGGTTATCATGAGGCGGAGGAGCTGCTGGAAGCGGGCGCGATCGGCGTCGCCGAGCGGCCGATCGACGTCCTCGCGCTGGTCAGGGAGCAGGCCGATGGATGAAGATGTCGCCGGAAAGCGGCTGGTCCTTTACTCGCTGGTGCGGCTCGGCGGGCTGGCGATCTTCTTCCTCGGTCTCGCGATCATCTACACGAACCTGGTGCGCGAGGGCGGCTGGCCGCAGGTCGGAGCGATCGTCGCCATCATGGGTGCGATCGACGCCGTGTTCGCGCCGCGGCTGCTGAAGAAGGTTTGGGACCAGCAAGACGCCAACAAGGAATGAAGCGCTTTTGGAAAGAGGTCGGGGTCGAGCAGGAGGGCGCCGGCTGGGGCATCAGGCTCGACGGACGATCGGTGCGCACTCCCGCCCGGGCCGAGCTTGTCGCTCCCACCGAAGAACTGGCACAGGCCATCGCGGAAGAGTGGCGCGGCGTCGAAGGCAAGATCGACCCCAGAGCCATGCCGCTCACCGGCCTTGCCAATGCGGCCATCGACCGCGTCGCACCGGAGCGGCTCGCCTTCGCCGAAGGCCTCGCCCGCTACGCTGAGGCGGACCTTGCCTGCTATCGCGCCGAATGGCCGCCCGAGCTGGTGCAGCGGCAGAAGGACGCCTGGGATTCGCTGCTTGGCTGGGCGCGGCGGCGCTACGACGTCGATTTCGTGACGACGTCGGGGCTGATGCACGTGGTCCAGCCCCAGGCGACGGTCGAGCGGCTGGCGCATGCGGTGGCTGCGCTCGATCCGTTCCGACTCGCGGGACTGTCGCCGCTGGTGACGATCGGCGGATCGCTGGTCGCGGCTCTGGCGGTGCTCGAGAAGGCCATGTCGGCGGACGAGGCGTGGGGCGCGGTCAGCATCGACGATCGCTGGCAGATCGAGCAGTGGGGGTCCGACGCGGAAGCCGAAGCGGCGCTCGAGAACCGCCGCTGCGATTTCATGGCGGCGGCGCGGTTCCTCGAGTTGCTCGACTAATGCTCGGGCCCGATCAGGTCGCGGACGAATTCGACGAGGTCGGTCTGCCTCACGCGCTTTGAGCGCTCGGCCGTCACGATGGCGCGCACCTGGGCGAGGCAGGAGTCCATGTCGCGGTTGACGAGCACATATTCATATTCGGCCCAGTGATCGATCTCGTCCGCCGCACGGCGCATCCGGTCGGCGATCACGTCTTCGGAATCGGTCCCGCGGGTGCGCAGCCGATGCTCAAGCTCGGCCATGGACGGCGGCAGGAGGAAGATGGTGACGAGATGCTCGCCGAAATCGGGCTCCAGCTGCCGGGCGCCCTGCCAGTCGATGTCGAACAATATGTCGCGGCCGCGGCGCAGGGCCGCCTTCACCGGAGCCTTGGGAGTACCGTAGCGATAGCCGAATACGTGCGCCCATTCGACGAACTCGTTCGCCGCGATCATCCGGTCGAACTCGGCATCGTCGACGAAGTGATAATCGACGTCGTCGACCTCGCCCGGGCGCTTCGGCCGGGTGGTCGCCGACACCGACATCGTCACTTCTCTGTCCGCGTCCAGCAACATTCTGGAGATAGTGGATTTGCCGGCGCCCGAAGGTGACGAGAGGACGATCAGCAGGCCGCGCCGCTGGCGCCTTGCGGTCGAGGAGGCGGGGTCCTTTGGGTCCATGGCCGCTCTTGCTTCGGGTGAGCCGTGGCCGTCAAGCGACGGGATGGTGCGTCGCACAAAAACGCTCTTGAATTGCTGCAGCGCAACCTATATTGTGCAGTGCAGCAAATTCATAAGAGGAAAGTTCGATGGCAGACGAAGTGAAGACCGAAGCGGAAGCAGCCGCCGAAGCTCCGGCGAAAGTTGCCGAGGCGGTTGCCGAGACTGCCGAGAAGATCGTTCAGGAGAGCGCCAAGACCGCGAAGCGCGCGCGTGCCGCCACGGCCCGCAAGATCGCCCGCGCGAAGGTTGCCGCTCCCAAGGCCGCTGCCCGTCGCAGCAAGCCCGCCAAGCGCAAGACCCGCACCGCCGCCCGGAAGCCCCGCGCGGCCCAGGAAAGGATTGAGACCGTGACCAACAATTTCTTCAGCGGCTTCGACGCCGCCCCCGCGTTCGCCCCGTTCCAGTCGCTCTTCGCCGAGGCGAATGAGCGCAGCCAGGAGCTCGTCAAGAAGAGCCAGAAGGTCGCCGAGGAACTCGCCGATCTCGCCCGCGCCAATGTCGAGGCGCTGGTCGAAGCCGGCCGCGTCGCCAGCGAGGGCGCTCGCTCGATCGGCCAGGACGTCGTCGCCAAGCAGCGCGACAGCGTCGAGCAGGCCGCGGACGCGATCCGCTCGCTCGCCGAGGCCAAGAGCCCGACCGAGTATCTGCAGCTGCAGAGCGACTTCGCGCGCGCGTCGTTCGACCGTGCGGTCGCCGAGAGCTCGAAGCTGACCGAATAGCTGGTGAAGCTCGCCGGCGAGGCGTTCCAGCCGCTTTCGAACCGCGCTTCGGTCAATGCCGAGCGCTTCAACACCCTCGTTGCCTGACCCTCTCCCCTCCCAAGTCAGGGCAACGACTGTCGGCGGCCGCTCCAGTAACGGGGCGGCCGCCATTTT
>DASVXR010000055.1:0-3527 GCA_036392595.1 Sphingomicrobium sp. | reverse complement strand
GCGCAATGCATGGTGACGACCGCCTGTCCCAGGAGGTTGTCGAGCTCCATCGTCTCGACCAGGTCGCTGTTCCAGATGAGGCTTCGGTCGGACACTCGCACGTCGGCCATGCGCGCATAGACCTTGTCGATCTTCGCGACCCCGTCGGCGAGCGTTCGGTCCGTGCGGAAGACGGCGCAGTCGGACTGCATCGTGCGCTGCATCTCGAGCCGGATCTCGGCGGTCGGGCTTCCGCCCTCCGCGTGGCGGAACTTATCGAGGCGGGTCAGCGCCAGCTCCGACGAATCCTTCGGAAGCTCGTCCTGTAGCGCATTGGGTTTGAGGATCTCGGCAAGGCGAAGCCCGGTCGCGCGTCCGAAGACCACGAGGTCGATCAGGCTGTTGGATCCCAGACGGTTGGCGCCGTGGACGCTGACGCAGGCGGCCTCACCGATCGCGAAGAGGCCCGGCACGACGGCGTCGGGATTGCCGTCCCTCAGCGTCACGACCTCGCCATGATAGTTCGTCGGGATTCCGCCCATCGTATAGTGGACCGTCGGAGCGACGGGGATCGGCTGGCGCGTCAGGTCAACCCCCGCGAAGGTCTTCGCCGTCTCGGTGATGCCGGGCAGGCGCTCGTGCAGGATCTTCGGGTCGATATGGTCGAGGTGAAGGAAGATGTGATCCTTGTGCTCGCCGACGCCCCTGCCCTCACGGATTTCCATCGCCATCGAGCGTGAGACGACGTCGCGGCTGGCGAGGTCCTTGGCGGACGGCGCATAGCGCTCCATGAAGCGCTCGCCTTCGCTGTTAGTCAGGTAGCCGCCCTCGCCCCGCGCGCCTTCGGTGATGAGCACGCCCGCGCCATAGATGCCGGTCGGGTGGAACTGGACGAACTCCATGTCCTGCAGCGGCAGTCCGGCGCGGAGCACCATTGCATTGCCGTCGCCGGTGCAGGTGTGCGCCGACGTCGCGGTGAAATAGATTTTCCCGTACCCGCCCGTCGCCAGCACGACGGCCTGCGAGCGGAAGCGGTGGATCGATCCATCGTCCAGGCAGAGCGCCACCACCCCGCGGCAGGCGCCGTCCTGCATGATCAGGTCGATCGCGAAATATTCGACGAAGAAGTCCGCGTCATGCTTCAGGCTCTGCGAGTAAAGCGTGTGGAGCATTGCATGGCCGGTGCGGTCCGCGGCGGCGCAGGTGCGCTGCGCCGGGGGCCCCTCCCCCATGTTCTGGGTCATTCCGCCGAATGCGCGTTGGTAGATCCGGCCGTCCGCGGTGCGGCTGAACGGCAGGCCCATATGCTCGAGCTCAATGACGGCGGCGGGTGCTTCGCGGCAGAGATATTCGATCGCGTCCTGGTCGCCGAGCCAGTCGGAGCCTTTGACCGTGTCGTACATGTGCCAGGTCCAATGGTCCGGGCCCATGTTGCCGAGGCTCGCGGCGATCCCGCCCTGCGCGGCGACGGTGTGGCTGCGCGTCGGGAATACCTTGGTGACGCAGGCGGTCTTTAGCCCGGCTTCGGCCGCGCCCATCGTTGCTCGGAGGCCCGCGCCGCCCGCTCCGACAACGACGACGTCATAGGTGTGGTCGATGATCTGATAGGCGCTCAAGCGACGCCTCCGAAGGCGATCCGGGCGAGCGCGAACAAGGCCAGCGCTCCGCCGCCGATCGCGAGGAACAGCAGCAAGGTGTTCAGCGCGAAATTGTTGCCGGGCTCATGGACATAATCGTCGACGACGACCTTCATCCCGTCGAGCGCATGCTTAAAGCCGATGACGATCAGCAGCGCCATCGGCACCGCCCCGCTCGGCGCGTGGAGCCATTCGAGGACGGTACGCTGGCCGAGGTCCGGAAGCAGCAGGAGCGAGGCGATCAGCCAGGTGCCGAGCAGCAGCAGGGCAATGCTGGTGACCCGCTCGGTCAGCCAATGCTCGCCGCCCTCGCCGGAGGCGCCGAGACCGCGGACCTTGCCGATCGGGGTGGAACTCTCGCCGAGGCTCATGACCGCACCTGCAGGATGTAGAACCACAGCACGGCGGTCAGCAGCACGGAGCCGACGATCGTCAGGATCGCGAACGTCTTGTTGACGCCGAGCTCGAACGCCGCGCCGGTGTCCATCACCAGGTGGCGGATGCCGGACAGCAGGTGCTGGAAGAAGGACCAGGTCAGCCCGATCAGGACGACGAGGCCGAGCGGACTTGCCGCCGCTTTCGTGAAAGTCGCGTAAGCATCCGGGCCCGACGAGACGGCGAGGAGCCACCAGGCGAGCACCGCCAGGCCGGCGATCGATAGCGCGACGCCGGTCGCGCGGTGAAGGATCGAGACCACCATATGAGGTCCCCATCGCCAGATTGTCAGGTGAGGCGAAAGCGGGCGAGGTCTTGCTTGTGCCATGATGCGGCCCGCTTAGGGCGCGCTCCCCCCACGTGCAAGTTCGCTTGGCCGCCTAACCCGGTCTTAACCATTGGGGGGGCAAGAGCATCGCCAATCAGGACAATGACGCATCGATAAACGGAGAGCGGACGGATGGGTGGCGATACTTCGCAGCTGCAGCGGCTGACGGACGAGCAGGTAAGCGCGCGGCTTGCGGCCTACAACCCGAAGGGCTCGCTCGAGCGCGATATCCGCTACCTCTGGGAAGAGGCGGGCGAGATCATCGAGGAAGAATTCCACGCCAAGTTCGGCCCGGATGCCGCCTCGCGAATCAAGGCCGAGTGCACCGGCGCAGTCAACGCCGGCTGGGTCCAGGACGTCGCCGAGCACGGCCGCCGTATCTATCGCGACCAGTCGCCGGTGCCGGCCTACATCGCCGCCCGCGACGAGCTGATCACCCGCATCATCGGCCGCATGTTCGAGCGTTTCGCCGACCAGCCCGAGACGCTGCGGTTGTGCGTCAGCGCCTTCCAGCGGCTGACCAGCTTCGAGACCGACATCATCCTCGCCCAGGTCGCCCTTCTCGAGGCGATCGAGGCAGCCGATGAGCGCGGCCGCGAGAGCGAGCAGTTCGAGCGCCGCGTCGCCGACCTGGTGCGGGCCAGCACCGAGCAATCGTCGCAGCTCACCGACCGCACCCGCGCCACCGCCGCTTCGGCTCGCGGAATGCTCGGCAAGACGAGCGAAGTCGCCGCTGCCGCCGAACAGTCCGCCGTCGCCATGCGCGAAGCCGCCCAGACCGCCGCGGGCCTGATCCGCGCGATCGAAGACGCCCGGTCCGAGGTCGAGGTGGCAGCCGGCGTTGCGACCAAGGCGGGCGACCAGGCCGAGCAAGCCGTGAAGGTCAGCCAGGCGCTCTCGGCGCACGTCGAAGCGATCGAATCGATCCTCAGCCTGATTCGCGACATCGCCGGCCAGACCAACCTGCTGGCGCTCAATGCGACGATCGAAGCCGCGCGTGCGGGCGATGCGGGTCGCGGCTTCGCGGTCGTTGCGCAGGAAGTGAAGACCCTCGCCGCCCAGACGGCTCGCGCCACCGACGACATCACCGCCAAGATCACCGCGATCCAACAGGCGACCCGCCAGACGGTCGAAGCCAACGGCTCGAT
>DASVXR010000054.1:0-6417 GCA_036392595.1 Sphingomicrobium sp. | reverse complement strand
CCTTCGAATATGTGATGCTGAAGGACAAGAACGACAGCGACGAGGACGCGCGCGAGCTGGTTCGGCTGATCCGCAAGTACAGGCTTCCGGCGAAGGTGAACCTGATCCCGTTCAACCCGTGGCCGGGCGCGCCCTACGAATTTTCGAGCGACGAGCGGATCAGGGCGTTCAGCAATATCGTGTTCGAGGCGGGCATTTCGGCCCCGATCAGGACACCGCGAGGCAGGGACATTGACGCCGCCTGCGGTCAGTTGAAGACTGCGGCCGAGCGTAAGCGGCGGAGCGCGGCTGCGGCCTGACCGGCAGGCGAGCGTCCCGATCCGCCGGCGGGGAGGGAAGATGCGCCGACACCGCGTGACCGTCCTGGGTGCGGCCGTCCTTACGGCGGTGCTTGCCGGCTCGTTCACCTGGTACATTTCCGGCCTGCCGACGCATCGCCCCGACTTCGCGATGATGTGGGCGGCGATGCAGCTGCGCGACCCCTACGACCGAGCCGCATTGGTCGCGGCGCTGCACTGGGAAGCGAAATTCCCGGTCGCCTTCGTCTATCCGCCGACCGCATTGCCGCTGTTCGGCCTGCTCGGCCTCATGTCGATGCGCGCTGCGCTCGTCCTCTGGGCCGCCGTCTCCGCCGCGGCGATGGCGCTCGCGTCGCGATCCAGGTGGGCGCCGTTCCTTCTCCTCACGCCGCCCATGCTCTGGGCGATTCCGGGCGGGCAGACGTCGGTTTTGCTGGGCGCAATCCTGCTTGGCTGCCTGCTGTTGCTGGACCGGCCGGTCCTGTCGGGACTGCTTCTCGGCTTCGCGCTGTGCCTCAAGCCGCAGGTCGCGCTCGCTCTTCCGCTCTTGCTGGCAGTCGAGCGGAGATGGGACGTGCTGGTCGCGGCGGCCGCGACTTTCGCGCTGATGGCTGCATTGTCGGCGCTGCTGTTCGGCCCGGCCGAATGGGTGCAGTGGGCGCGGTCGCTCCCGGCGTTCATCCGCCTGCACGAGGCCAATCCCCTGCTGCACCGGAACGAGATCGCTCCGGGCCTGCCGCTCTGGATCCGCGCGGCCGCGCTGCTCGCCGGCGGTGTCCTCGCGGCGATAGCGCTGCGGCGGGGCAATCCGGTCGAGGCATTCGCCATTGCCGCCGGCGCCGGGCTCGTCGGATCGGCGCACGCCATGGGCTATGAGTTCGCGATGTTCGTGCCGACCCTCCCAGCGCTCATCGGCCGCAGGGGATGGTCGGCGTCGGCAATCATCCTCTTCGTCATGATTCCGGGTTTCATCTGGTTCGGGCTGCCGCCCTTCCCGTTCCGCTTCCTCGCCCTTCTGCTGCTGATGGCCGCCGCGGCGGTGGACGGCCTTCTTGCACCGCGCGCGCAGCCCGAGCTTGCCTCCGCGGGGCCGGCGCACGAGAATGACGGCGAGATGGTCAAGGAACCTTGCGGATGAGTTTGATTGGAAACCTCGTCGAGAAGCTGCTGACCAAAGGCAGCATCACCTTGAAGACGCCCGGCAAGCCGCCGCGTACCTATGGTCCCGGCGGGGGCAAGCATCTCACCGTGCGCTTCACCGATCGCAAGGTCGGATTCGACATCGCCAAGAACCCGAGGCTCGGAATCGGCGAGACCTTCATGGACGGGCGGCTGGTGATCGAGGACGGGACGATCCTCGACCTTCTCGAAATGGTCGTCGGCGCCAATCGCTGGGAGGACCAGGGAGAGGGCCGCAAGGCAATGATGCGCGGGCGGAAGAAGCTGCTGCGCTTTTTGAAGCGCAACAACCCGATCCGCGCCCGCCGCAACGTCGCCCATCACTATGATTTGAAGGACGAGCTCTACGAACTCTTCCTCGACGAGGACAAGCAGTACAGCTGCGCCTATTTCACCGACCCTAAGAACAGCCTCGAGCAGGCGCAGGCCGACAAGAAGGCGCATATCGCGGCCAAGCTCGCGCTCCAGCCCGGGCAGCGCGTGCTCGACATCGGCTGCGGCTGGGGCGGGATGGCCCTCTACCTGCACAAGGTCGCCGGCGTCGATGTGCTCGGAATCACTCTGTCCGAGCGCCAGCTGAAGGTCGCTCGCGAGCGCGCCGAGGCGGCCGGCGTCTCAGATCACGTGAAGTTCGAGCTGATCGATTATCGGCACGTCAACGAGCAGTTCGACCGCATCGTCTCGGTCGGAATGTTCGAGCACGTCGGGGCGGCGCATTATGACGAATTCTTCGCCAAATGCCGCGAGCTGCTGAAGCCCGACGGAGTCATGCTGCTGCACACGATCGGCAAGCTCGGCGAGGCCACTCGCGATCCGGACCCGTTCACCGACAAGTGGATTTTTCCTGGCTATCACCTGCCGTCGATCAGCCAGATGGCCGCCGCGAGCGAAGGGGTGCGGCTGATCACGGCGGACATTGAGAATTTGCGGCTGCATTACGCCTACACGCTGCGCCACTGGCTCGAGCGCGCGACGAAAGCCCGCGCCGAGATCGAGGCGATGTATGACGAGCGCTTCTTCCGCATGTGGGAATTCTATCTCGCCGGCGGGATCGTGATGTTCGAGAACGGCGCCGCCTGCAATTACCAGGTGCAGTATGTCCGGGAGCGCAGGGCTCTCCCGATCACTCGCGATTACATGCTCGAAACCGAGCGGCGCTATCGCGAGATCGCGGGAGAGCCGGCATCTTCAAAGGCCCCGCGCAGGAGCGGGCAGAAGAAGGCACTCGAGGCGGCGTCCGCCTAGCTCGCGCGACGTTTTGCCCGCTCGGTCCTGCTTGCCTGGCGCCGCTCGTCCGGGGTCAGCACGCCGTCGCGGTTGGCGTCCGCCGCATCGAAACGCTGAAGCGTCGCCTGCCGGGCTTCGTCCAGCGACAGCCGGGCGTCGTGGTTGGCGTCCGCGCTGTCGAACAGGCGAGCGAGCTGGCTTCCACGCATTTTCGAGTGGCGAGGCTTGAGCTTTCCGCTGGCAACGGCGGAATCGAACTCGGCGCGGGTGAGAATGCCGTCCTTGTTCGCGTCGCCCAGTCTCAGGAGGGATGACGTGGGATGCCGCCTGCTCGGCTTCTTATTCTCGCCGCTCGCAGCGACGTGAGCCGAATGCGCGACCTCGATCTCGGCCAGCGTGATCTGCCCGTCGTGATTGGAGTCGAGCCGGCCGAACAGTCGTGCCGCGCGCTTGGGAGCGCTCTTGGCCATCTTCTCGTCGAACTGCGCCTGCCTGGTTGCGAGCTCGTCCTGCGTGACGAAGCCGTCGCGATTCAGGTCGAGTTCGCCGAACATCTTCTGCGTGTGCGCGGAAATGTCCGCGCGAGATTGGTTCGAGGTGAAAAAGCTTGGGTGGGCGTGCGCTCGCGGCGGGGCGGAGGATGCCGCCGGCGCGCTTTGGGCGGTGACGGATACGCTGGTGCACAGGGCGGCAACAAGGATGCCGCCGGGGACGAACTTCTTCATTTCTGGATAACCTCTACGAATGAGCGCCCGAGCGCGTCATTCGTAGAGGCTGTGCCGCAGAGAAAGCAACCAGGCTCGCTCGGGGCTCAGGCCGGCTGCCGCTGTCCGCGCATGCGCTGGTGCGCCTGCATGCGCTCCTCCGGAGTCAGCTTGCCGTCATGGTTGAGGTCGGCGGAATCGAAATGCTGGAGCGCCATTGTGGTCGCTTCCTGAAGCGACACGCGGCCATCCCTGTTGGAGTCCGCCATGTCGAACAGACGTCCGCCGAAACCCATTCCCGCGTGCATTCGATGCATCCCGGCCATTCCGCCCGGGCCGCCTTCGTTCATGATCATCACCCGGCGCTCCTGCACTTGCGGCGGGGCCGAGTTGAATTCGTCGCGCGAGATCATCCCGTCATGATTCTTGTCCAGCCGGTCGAAGATCGCGCCGCGGTCGGCCTTGGGCATGTCGCCGCGCTCCGCCATCCGCTTTGCAAAGCGTTCGTGCATCTGGGCAGCCATGCGCGCATGGGCCGCGTCGGCTTCCTCGCGGGTGACGACCCCGTCCTTGTTCGTGTCGAGCTTCGCGAACATGTCGCGGACGTGAGCCACGACCTCGTCGCGGGTCACGGTTTTCGCTTCACCGCGATGCATGGTCATGACCTGTACCTGAGGGGCGGGTGCCGGGGCGGGAGCAGGCTGCGCGAACGCCGCGCCCGTCGCCAGAATTGCGGCAGCGGCCGCGCCGCCGAGATAAAGCTTCATCATGTCTGCGCCTCCCTATTGGGACGGCGCCGGGTTAATGTTGCAATGCTGTATGCTGCTTGAATGTGGCCCAAGCGACTGGCAAGGGCGCGCATCGCACGAGAGCAGGGGACGAATGACGAACGCCGCAAGCGATCAGGCGCAGGCGATCGAAGCCGGTCGGCCGTGGTGGGAAAGCCGCGTCGTCCTCGCGCTGGTCATCTTCGCCGCGGCGGTCCCGCTCCTTTATCCGGCGATCCCGCCGCTCGTGGACCTGCCCGGGCACATGGGCCGGTACCGTGTCGAGCTCGACCTCACGAGCTCGCCCTGGCTCCAGCAATATTTCAACTATCACTGGGCGGCGATCGGCAATCTGGGTGTCGACCTGGCGGTGATGGCGCTCGGGCCGGTTATCGGGCTCGAGCCGGCGGTGAAGCTAATCGTCCTTGCCATTCCCACGCTGACCGCGGCCGGATTCCTCTGGGTTGCGCGAGAGGTGCATGGCCGAATCCCGCCGACGACCTATTTCGCCATTCCCTTCATCTACGGTCATCCCTTCCTCTTCGGCTTCGTCAATTTCGCCTTGTCGATGGCGCTCGCCTTTCTTGCCTTCGGGCTGTGGCTGAGGCTCGGCCGGCTCGGCCGGACGCGGCTCAGGTCGGCGCTGTTCGTGCCGATCTCGGTCGCCGTCTTCTTCGCGCACACCTATGGCTGGGGAGTGCTCGGGCTCCTCTGCTTTTCCGCCGAGGCCGTCCGCCAGCACGACCGCGGCGTCCGATGGTTCAAGGCGGGAATCAATGCCGCCGTCCAAGCGTCAGTGATGGCCCTGCCGATCCTCATCACGATCATCTGGCGGACCGAGGCGCACGGCGGATCGACCGGGGACTGGTTCAACCTGGAGGCCAAGCTCCTGTGGGTGAAGACGGCGCTTCGCGACCGATGGAGCGCGTTCGACCTCGCGTCCGTCGCGGTGGCGGGGGTCGTGCTGGCCGAGGCGCTGCGCAACCGCCACCTCACATTTTCGCGCAACCTGGCTTTTTCCGGACTCGTGCTCGTCGCGGCCTTCCTGCTGATTCCACGCATCGTCTTCGGCTCGGCCTATGCGGACATGCGCCTCGTCCCTTACACGATCGCGGTGCTCCTGCTCGCGATCCGCTTCCGCGGGGAGACGACACGGCGGCTCGGAACGGCGCTTGCCGTCCTGGCGCTCGCTTATGTGGGCATCCGCCTCGGCTCGAACACGATCAGCCTCGCCGCCGCGGCCAACGACCAGCAGGACAAGCTCCAGGCGCTTGCTTACATGCCCGAGGGATCGCGCGTCGCGGGAATCTACGAGCTCCCCTGCGGGGTCCAGTGGGCGCTGCCGCGCAACAGTCACCTGGGCTCGATGGTGATCGTTCGCCGCCACGGATTTTCCAACGACCAATGGGTGATGGAAGGGCTGAACCTTCTCGATCTCAAATATTGGAAGGCCGGGCGTTTCACGGCTGACCCGTCGAACATCGTCCGGCCGGACGTCTGCCCGGACCGGATTCACCGGACTGTCGACGCCGCGCTCGCCGAGCTCCCCCGCGACTCTTTCGATTTCGTCTGGATGCTCGACGTCGCCAGCTACGATCCTAAGCTGACCACCGGAATGCAGCCGGTCTGGCGCAACGGCCGTTCAATCCTCTATCGACTGCACTGATGAAGCTTTCGATCGTCGTCCCCTGCTACAACGAGGAAGCATGTCTCGGCGTGCTTCACGAGCGGCTGAGCGCGTCGGCTCGTGAGGCGGCGGGCGAGGACTATGAGATCGTCCTCGTCAACGACGGCTCGCGCGACGGCAGCTGGCCCATCATGCATCGCATCGCAGGAGACGATCCGCACGTCGTCGCGGTGAACCTGTCGCGCAATCACGGGCACCAGCTCGCGCTGACCGCGGGCCTCGATCTCTGCCGCGGCGACACGGTCCTGATCATCGACGCCGACCTGCAGGATCCGCCGGAGCTGCTCGCCTCGATGATGCAGGCGATGCGCGAGGAGAAAGCCGACGTCGTCTATGGGGTGCGCAAGAGCCGCGCCGGAGAAACGGCGTTCAAGCGCGCCACCGCGCACGGCTTCTACCGGCTGCTCTCCCGAGCGACCGAGGTCGACATTCCGCTCGACGCCGGCGACTTCCGGCTGATGAGCAGGCGGGCGCTCGACGCTTTGCTCGCGATGCCGGAGCAGGCGCGCTTCATCCGCGGAATGGTCGCGTGGATCGGCTTCAAACAGGTGCCC
>DASVXR010000053.1:0-2882 GCA_036392595.1 Sphingomicrobium sp. | reverse complement strand
TGCGGGCTGCGGCGGCTGTTGGGAAACGACACGCAAGGGCGCCGGCGCCGGAGAAGGAGCAGCCGGAGGAGTCACTCCGAGGAACCGCGCCGCGGGCTGGTAATGGGCGAGGCCCCAGGTCGCCGCTGCCGCTCCGGCCAGGATCAGCACCAGCCCGACAAGCAGCCGAGCGCTCCAGCTCATGCCTTTATGAGTGCCCGTGCCGTTCATCCGCCTGCCGTTTGTTGCACAGCCGTTCCGCAAGGGCCAGCAGCGCCTCGTCCGAGGGAGCTGCGGCAGCGTCCACCAAGAGCCAGCCGCTGCCGACCGCCTCGGCCGCCTGGGCGCTGATGGCCGCGATTGCGATCCTGCCGCGGTCTCTAACCAGCTCCGCGAGCCGCCGCCCGGCCCGCGGCGAATGAACCAGGGCAACGCAGTCGCGAGGGATCTCACCTGGATTCGCCAATTCGCGCGACCGATAGATGCTGATTTGCGTGATTGTCTGTCGGGCACTGGCGCGGGTCCGGTCTTCGCCCGAGAGATGAAGCAGGCTGAGGCCCGAATCGATCGAGTCGAGAAGCCGCTCCACTCCGCCCTTGCCGATGCTCGCAACATCGAACCCCGCCTCGCGCGCCGCGCAAGCGGTGGCCTCTCCAACGGCATAGACCTGAAGCCCGCGCAACGCCTCAAGCCCCTTGCCGCCATGCCGCACGGCGTTGGCGCTGGTCAGGAGCAGCCCGTCGAACTCGGCCGGGTCAGGCACAGCCCACTCGACGGGCTCAACCTCGAACAATGGCATTGCGATTGCATCGAGCCCACGTTCGCGGGCCCTGTCGACGGTCGCCGTCGCGCCCGGCTCGGGGCGCAGGACCAGCACGCGCCTCATTGCGCGGCGAACAGCCTCCGGATCGATTCGGGCGCCTTCGCCAGCATCTCGCGCGCAAGCGCCTCCGGCGTTTTGACGTCGCCGCAGTCGAACACCGCCCGTTGCTCGACCTTGTCCTTCCCATCCTCGCTGAAGATCTGAGCGCGCATCCTCAGGTCCCCGTCCTCGAGCACGCAGAAGGCAGCGACCGGTGACGCGCAGGTCGCGCCGAGCGCGCGGGTAAAGGCCCGCTCGGCCATCACGCAGTCATAGGTGATCTGGTTACTGATCGTCGTCAGCACGCTCTGCGTCATCGTGTCGTCGGTCCGGCACTCGATCCCGATCACCGCCTGGCCGGGCGCGGGGAGCAGGATCTCTGTCGGAATGGAGGTGCCCGCCTCGATTCCGAGCCGCTTCAGCCCCGCGGCCGCCAGCAATGTTGCGTCGATCTCGCCCGCTTCGACCTTCTTGAGCCGCGTTTCGACATTGCCCCGAAGCGGAACGATCTTAAGGTCGGGACGGATCGACAGCAGCTGCGCGGCGCGGCGCTTCGACGAGGTGCCGACGACGGCCCCCTTCTTCAGCTGGTCGATGGACTCTGCGCCGATCAGCCGGTCGCGCACGTCTCCGCGGGGCCGCACCGCCGCAATGTGAATCTCCTTCGGGCGGACGCTTTCCACGTCCTTCATCGAATGGACGCAGAAGTGCAGCTCGCCCGCGAGCAGCGCCCGGTCGAGCTCCTTGGTCCACAGCGCCTTGCCGCCCAGGTCCGACAGCGGCCGGTCCTGCACCTTGTCGCCGGTCGTCGCCATCGGCACGATTTCCACGTAACCGTCGGGCCAGCGCTGCGCGCTCTCCAACGCGGACGCCACTTTGCGCGCCTGCGCGAGCGCCAGCGGCGATCCGCGAGTCCCGAGCTTCAGCCGGCCTTCCATGCCCATGCCCCACCCCTAGTGCATCTCCCAAGGATGAGGCAAAGGGCCGGTCGCGAAATGACTTTGATCCTCGGCCTCGAATCTTCCTGCGACGACAGCGCCGCTGCGCTGGTCACTAGCGAGCGGCAAATCCTCGCGCAGGCGGTCGTCGGCCAAACGCAGGCGCACCAGCCCTATGGCGGCGTGGTTCCCGAGATCGCCGCGCGCGCGCACGTCGAGATTCTGCCTGACCTCATCCGCAGGGTTCTGGATGACGCCAAGCTGTCGATCCACGAGGTCGATGCGGTTGCCGCCACAGCGGGGCCGGGCCTCATCGGCGGAGTGATGGTCGCCCTCCTCGCCGGAAAGGGCCTCGCGCTCGCCGCGGGCAAGCCGCTGATCGCGATCAACCATCTCGAAGGGCATGCACTCTCGCCGCGGCTGGTCGATCGCGACCTCGGCTTTCCTTACCTTCTGCTGCTCGTCTCCGGCGGCCACTGCCAGCTGCTCGAAGTGCGCCGCGTGGGCGACTATCGGCGGCTTGCAACCACGATCGACGACGCTGCGGGGGAGGCGTTCGACAAGGCGGCCAAGCTGCTCGGCCTGGGCTATCCCGGCGGGCCGGCCATCGAGGAACTGGCGAAGAGGGGCGACGCGGCCGCCGTTCCGCTGCCGCGCCCGCTCGTCGGCTCGGGCGAGCCGCACTTCTCCTTCGCCGGCTTGAAGAGCGCGGTTCAGCGGTCAGTCGCTTCCGGCGAGTACGCCCAAGAGGACATCGCGGCCTCCTTCCAGCAGGCGGTGGTGGACTGCCTTGTCGACCGGACGTCGCTTGCGCTGCAGAAGACGGAAGCTCCCGCGCTGGTCGTCGCCGGGGGCGTGGCGGCGAACAACGCGATCCGATCGGCGCTAGCGGATCTCGCCAGTCGTCAAGGGCGCCGCTTCGCCGTCCCGCCCGCGTGGCTCTGCACCGATAACGCGGCGATGATCGCCTGGGCCGGAGCGGAGCGCTTCGCGGCCGGGCTTTGCGACGGGCTCGATGCTCCGGCGCGCGCTCGCTGGCCCCTCGACCCCGAAGCCGACAAGGTGCGCGGCGCGGGCGTGAAGGCATGAAGCTCGGGATCGTC
>DASVXR010000052.1:0-4661 GCA_036392595.1 Sphingomicrobium sp. | reverse complement strand
ATGTCCGCGGCCGTCACGGGCGCCATCGCCTATCTGCTGATGAAGCAGCCCGACTTCGGAAGCACGATCATCTTCTGCGCTGTTTGGGTCGCCATGCTGGCGCTTGCCGGAGTGTCGATCCGGGTCCTCGGCGGCCTCGCGATTGCCGGAGTCATCGGGGTCATCCTTGCTTATTTCTTCTACGACGTGGCGACGCAGCGCATCGACGAGTTCCTGTTCGGCACGGGGGATAATTTCCAGACGGAGAATGCGATGCGGACGCTGACCGCGGGCGGCCTCTTCGGAATGGGCCCCGGCGGAGGCACCCGCAAGTTCGGTCTGCCGGAGCCGCATACGGATTATATCTTCTCGGTCATCGGCGAGGAGTTCGGCCTGATCGCCTGCCTCGCCATCGCCGCTCTCTATCTGGGGATCGTCGCCAGAGTCCTCATCAAGCTTCTGGACGAGGACAACAGCTTCGCCATCCTCGCCGGAGCGGGGCTTGTCATCGAGTTCGGGCTGCAGGCGCTGATCAACATGATGGTCAACGTCCAGCTGGCTCCCTCCAAGGGCATGACTCTGCCGTTCATCAGCTATGGCGGAAGCTCGATGCTTGCGCTGTCGATCGGCATGGGCTTGCTGCTCGCCTTCACGCGCCGGAACCCGTATCTCACGCGTTCACCCTATGTCGTGAAGTGGAGCGGGGAGTCGCTGACTACATGAATTTCGTTCTCGCTGCCGGAGGCACCGGCGGCCACATGGTCCCGGCCCACGCGCTTGCCGCCGAGCTCCGCAGCCGCGGCCACGGAGTCCTGCTGATCACGGACGAGCGCGGCGCGCGCTTTCCCGGGCTGTTCCACGGCGTGCCGGTGCACGTGCTTCCCGCCGGACGGCTCGGCGGCGGGCCGATCGGCTGGCTGAAAGGGCTGAACTCGGTCGTGAAGGGCCGCTCGGAGGCCAAGCGCCTGTACCGCAGCCACCGCCCCGACGCCGTCGTCGGCTTCGGCGGCTACCCCGCCTTTCCATCGCTGCTCGCCGCGAGCTCGATGCGAATCCCGACCGTGCTTCACGAGCAGAATGCTGTGCTCGGCAGGGTCAACCGCCTGCTGGCCGGCGAAGCGGAGGCGATCGGCACGGCCTATGACAAGGTCGAGCGCCTCAAGTCCAAATATGAGAAGAAGACGGTGATCGTCGGCAATCCGGTGCGAGAGAGCGTCGCCCGTCTCGGCGAGCTGCCCTTCCCGGCCTTCGACGAATTCGCTCCCCTGAAGATCCTCGTGACCGGCGGGAGCCAGGGCGCGACCATCCTGGGGCGCATCGTTCCCGAAGGCCTGGGCCTCCTCCAGCCGTCGCTTCGGCGCCGGCTGCAGATCGTCCAGCAATGCCGCCCGGAGGATATCGAGCGCGTGCGCAACCGCTATGCCGAGCTCGGCATTCCGGCGGAGCTGACGACCTATATCGAGGACATGCCCGCCAAGCTCGCCGATGCGCATCTCATCATCGGCCGCGCGGGTGCTTCGACCATCGCCGAACTGGGCGCGGCAGGGCGGCCCGCAATCCTCATTCCCTTCGCCGCGGCGACGGACGACCACCAGACCGCCAATGCCCGCGAGATCACCGAAGCGGGCGGAGCGCGCACAATCCAGGAGGAGGACTTTAGGCCGGACGTGCTCGCCCGCCAGATCGAGGCGCTGGCGATTGACCCCGTTGCGCTCAACAATGCGGCCGCGCGGGCGCTGTCCGTCGGAAGGCCGCACGCCGCGCGCGATCTCGCCGACGTTGTCGAACGCGTTGGGGGCGGCCTGTCGCCTCTTCCGGTCGGCCCGGTCCTCAGTCCCCGCAAGCGCGCGCAGGCTCCGGCTGGAGGCGTGCCCGCGTGATGAAGGCAATGGGCACCGACATCGGCACGATCCACTTCGTCGGGATCGGCGGCATCGGCATGTCCGGCATCGCCGAGGTGATGCATCAGCTCGGCTACAAGGTGCAGGGCTCGGACGTCGCCGAAAGCTACGTCGTCGAAAAGCTGCGCAAGGAAGGCATACCGGTGGCGATCGGCCATGACGCCGACAATCTCGGCGATGCGGCGGTCGTGGTCTGCTCGTCGGCGATCAAGGACGGCAACCCGGAGATGGTTGCCGCCGCCGAGCGCCGCCTGCCGCGGGTCAAGCGCGCCGAGATGCTCGCCGAGCTGATGCGGATGCAAAAGACGGTCGCGGTCGCGGGCACGCACGGGAAGACGACGACCACTTCGATGGTTGCCGCGCTGCTCGACGCGGGGGGCCTCGATCCGACGGTCATCAATGGCGGCATCATCAATCGTTACGGCTCCAACGCCCGGCTGGGGAAGAGCGACTGGTGGGTGATCGAGGCGGACGAGAGCGACGGCAGCTTCCTCCGGCTCGACGGCACGATCGCCGTCGTCACCAACATCGATCCCGAACATCTCGAACATTACGGCAGCTTCGAAAAGGTGAAGGACGCCTTCGTGGAGTTCGTCGAGAACGTGCCTTTCTACGGCCTCGCGGTCCTGTGCGTGGACCATCCTGAGGTGCAGAACATCATCGGGCGGATCCGCGACCGGCGCATCGTCACTTACGGCTTTTCCGCGCTCGCCGACGTTCGTGCGGACAATGTGCAGGCGCTGCCCGGTGCCAGCCGGTTCGACGCCGTCGTGCTCGAAAAAGAGGGCTCGCGGCGCACGCTTGAAGGAATCCAGGTGTCGATGCCCGGCCGGCACAATGTGCAAAATGCGCTCGCCGCCATTGCCGTGGCGATGGAGCTCGGCATTTCTGACGAGGCAATCGTTCGAGGCTTCGAAAGGTTCGACGGAGTCAAGCGTCGCTTCACCAAGGTCGGCGAAGTCGGCGGAGCGATCGTCATCGACGATTATGCGCACCATCCGACCGAGATTCGCGCGGTCCTCGCCGCCGCGCGCGAGGGGGCCGACCAGCGCGTTATCGCGGTCATGCAGCCGCACCGCTACACCCGGCTCCAGGCGCTGATGGATGACTTCCAGAACGCCTTCAACGACGCCGACGTGGTGTTCGTCACCCCGGTCTATCCTGCGGGTGAGGAGCCGATCGACGGAGTCGATTCCGCCGCGCTGGTCGAAGGGCTGCGGGCGCACGGGCACCGGATGGTGAGCGCCGTCAAGGACCTCGGCGAGCTCAGCCGTTCGCTGCGCGACCTCGCGGCCGACGGCGACATGATCATCTGCATGGGCGCGGGCGACATCACCAAATGGGCGGCTTCGCTTCCCGACGGCATCCGCGATTCGAGGAAATCGAAATGAGGGACGTCGCCACCATCCCGAACGTCCGCGGCAAGCTGACCCCCAATGCGCCGCTCGCCCCCCTCGTCTGGTTCAAGAGCGGCGGCAATGCCGACTGGCTGTTCGAGCCCAAGGACGAGGAGGACCTCACCGCCTTCCTGAGCGAGCTTGATCCCGACGTGCCGGTGATGGCGCTGGGTCTCGGCTCGAACCTCATCGTCCGTGACGGCGGCGTTCCTGGCGTGGTCGTCCGCCTCGGCAAAGCCTTTGCCCGGACCGAGCAATTGGACGAGACAAGCCTGCGCTGCGGCGGCGGAGCGAGCGGAATCCTCGTCTCCTCGACGGCGCGCGATGCGGGGATTGCCGGGCTGGAATTCCTGCGCGGCATTCCGGGGACCGTCGGCGGGTTCGTCCGGATGAACGGCGGCGCCTACGGACGCGAGGTGAAGGACATCCTCGTCTCGGCGCGAATCGCGCTGCGCGGCGGCACGGTCGAGGAATGGCCGCTGAAGAAGCTCGGCTACACTTACCGCCACAGCGAAATTCCCGAGGGCGCGATTGTGGTCGAAGCCACGTTCCGCGGCACTCCCGGCAGGCCCGACGCGATCGGCGCGGAGATGGATGCCATTGCCCGCGCGCGCGAGGAATCGCAGCCCTTGCGCAGCCGCACCGGCGGTTCGACCTTCAAGAACCCGCCCGGCCACAAGGCCTGGGCGCTGATCGACGCGGCGGGGTGCCGCGGCCTCACTCTGGGCGATGCCCAAGTCTCGGAAAAGCATTGCAATTTCCTCTTGAACCTAGGTAGCGCGTCGAGTGCCGACATCGAGGCGCTGGGCGAGGAAGTCCGCCGCCGCGTGCAGGCTAAAACCAACATCATGCTCGAGTGGGAAATCCAGCGCGTGGGGGTCGAGGATTGAACAAGGATCTCCACGTCGTCGTGCTCATGGGCGGCTGGTCTTCCGAGCGCGAGGTGTCGCTGACGAGCGGCAAGGGCGTGGCTGCGGCGCTCCGCGAAGGCGGTTGGAAGAACGTCACCGAGCTGGACATGGACCGGGATGTCGCGCGGCGCCTTGCCGAACTGAAGCCCGATGTCGTCTTCAACGCGCTTCACGGCACTCCGGGCGAGGACGGGACTGTCCAGGGCATGATGGACCTCATGGGCCTCCGCTACACGCACAGCGGCTTGGAGACCTCGGTTATCGCCATCGACAAGGAGCTCACCAAGATGGTGCTCGTGCCGCACGGCATTCGCATGCCGCCGGGCAAGATCGTCGAAAGCGAGAGCGTCTATCGCGAGGATCCCTATCCACGCCCCTACGTGCTTAAGCCCGTCAACGAAGGCTCTTCCGTCGGCGTGGCGATCGTCGAACCTGAAGGCAATTACGGCAATCCGATCGGCCGCGATGTGCCC
>DASVXR010000051.1:0-2022 GCA_036392595.1 Sphingomicrobium sp. | reverse complement strand
AAGACGGGCCGGGTGCCCTCTCCTCCTTGCGTGCGACGGGGCCGGAGAGCTGGAGTTCGGACCGACCGAACGAAAGGCTGTAGTCGCTCGCATGTATCATCCGGAGCTGATCCGCCATCCCGACAGCTGTCCGGCGCTGGTCCTCAACGCCGATTATACGCCTTTATCCTATTATCCGCTGTCGCTGTGGCCGTGGCAGACGGCGATCAAGGCGATGTTCCTGGAGCGCGTCGACGTGGTCGCCCATTACGACCGCGAGGTTCACTCGCCGAGCATGGCTCTGAAGCTGCCGAGCGTGATCGCGCTTCGCGAATATGTGAGGCCGAACGAATATCCGGCCTTCACCCGGTTCAACCTCTTCCTCCGCGACAAATTCCGCTGCGTCTATTGCGGGTCAGGGAGGGAGCTGACCTTCGACCATGTGATCCCGCGCGCCCAGGGCGGGCGCACGACCTGGGAGAATGTCGCGACGGCCTGTGCTCCCTGCAACCTTCGCAAGGGCGGGCGCACGCCCGAGGAAGCGCACATGCCGCATCGCGATCCGATCCGCCCGACGACCTGGCAGCTGCAGGAGCATGGCCGCGCCTTTCCGCCCAATTACCTGCACGATAGCTGGCGGGATTATTTGTACTGGGACGTCGAGCTGGAGCCCTAAGGTCTAAACGGCTCGTTAACCATTTCCGTTTAGCGCTCGACTCATGGACGAGCGCGCCCGAATCCTCATCGTTCAGCCCGACCGGAACTATCTCGCGGTCCTGTCGCGCCGCCTGTCGGATGCCGGCTTCCGTGTAGCGACCGCAGATTCCGTTGCAGGCGCAGTGGCGGAGCTTCACCGCCTGCCGGTGGACCTCGTCCTCGCCGAGCTCAACATGAAGCCGACGAGCGGCGCCGAGCTGGCGCGGATCGTCCGTGGTGAAGTGCAGTGGAACGACCTGCCCGTCATGCTCATCACCGGGAAGTCGAAGCCGACGGACGCCGTGCGCGCCTACGAAGCCGGCGCAGACGACGTCATCCTTAAACCCTTTCACTTTGAAGTGCTGGTGGCGCGGATCGGAAGCCGCCTGGCGCGGGAGCGTGCGATGAAATTGCTGCGAGCCGACAATGCCACCCTCGATGCGCGGATCGTCGAGCGGGCCATCCTGCTCGGCGAGCTCAAGAACCAGCTTGCCGCCGCCGAGGCCGAGTGCCGCCGGCTCGAGCTTCTCGTCCGAGCTAAAGCCGAGAGATAAACTCGCGCACCCGCGGAGCGACGTCGTCGCGCTGGAGCGCCATCGCGAGGTTGGCGATCACGAACCCTGCCCGGTCTCCGCAATCGTGTCGGACCGAATTGACCTTCAGCGCATGGAAGGGCTGGCTGCCGATCAGCTTGGCCATGGCGTCGGTCAGCTGGATCTCCCCGCCCGCTCCGCGCTCTCCGGCGTCGAGCACCCGCATGACTTCGGGCTGCAGGATGTAACGGCCGATTACGCCGAGCCGTGACGGCGCCTCGGCCGGGTCCGGCTTTTCGACCAGTCCCCTCACTTCCGTGAGGTCGCCGTTGCTCTCGCCCGGAGTGATGATGCCGTAGGACTTGGTCTTCTCCGCGGGGACTTCCTCGGTCGCCACCAGATTGCCGCCGACCTTTTCCCAGGCCTCGACCATTTGCTTGAGCGCGCCCGGGACCATCAGATCGTCGGGCAGGAGCACCGCGAACGGCTCGCCGCCGACGACGTGGCGAGCGCACCAGACCGCGTGGCCCAGGCCCAGCGCCTGCTGCTGGCGCACCGTGACGATCTCGCCGAAGCGGGCGCGCGACGGCTCGAGCACGTCGAGGCTCTTGCCCTTCTCGCGCATCACCGATTCGAGCTCGAAGGCCGAATCGAAATAGTCGACGAGGGGCAGCTTGCCCCGGCCGGTGACGAAGATCAGCTGCTCGATCCCGGCCTCGCGCGCCTCGTCCACCGCATATTGGATCAGCGGCCGGTCGACGACGGTGATCATCTCTTTGGGGATGCTCTTGGTCGCCGGAAGCAGGCGGGTGCC
>DASVXR010000050.1:0-2170 GCA_036392595.1 Sphingomicrobium sp. | reverse complement strand
CGCGGGCGAGGAAGCCGATCGGACCCACCCTCTTCGCGAGCAGCGCGCCGGCCTCGCCGTGCAGCCACACCGCCCATAGCAGCGCGTTCAGGGGCTCGGCGCCGCGGGCGAGCAATCCGCCGACGATCCCGGCGAGCACGTCGCCGCTTCCCGAGACTCCGAGCCCCGGCGACCCGCCGTCGTAGGTCCAGGACTCGCCGCCGGGAGTGACGACGTGGCTCGTCACCCCCTTGACCAGGACCAGCGCCTGGTAGTGCTTCGCCGCCCTCAGGCCGCACCCGAGCGGATCGCGCTCGATCTCGGCCTCATCGCAATCGAGGAGGGACGCGAGCTCGCCGGCATGCGGCAGCAGGACCGGCAAGCTGCCCCGCTCGTGACTGATCGGCTCCAGCTCGCGCAGCAGCGCGGCGTCCAGGGCAATTCGCGCGTCGGACGTGACCAGCCCCTTTGCAATGTCGCGGCACGTTTCGTTCTCGGTGAGGCCTGGACCGCCTACGACGGCGTCGGTCCGGTCGAGCTGCTCGGCAATCGCCCCCACTGTCGAAGGGGCAAAGCCGCCGTCGTCCCCTTGCTCAAGTCCCAATACCATGGCCTCGGGAACGGCGAGGCCGAGCTGTACGGCGACGCTGCAGACCGTGGCGATCCGGATCTTGCCCGCGCCCGAGCGCATCGCGGCGGTCGCGGTCAGCAGCGCTGCCCCGGGGACATCCCTGCTCCCTGCCACGATCAGCAGCCGGCCCTTCGTCTCCTTGTCGCCATCGACGATCGGCGGGAGCGGGTGCGCGTCGAGCGCGCTCCGGTCGAGCTTCACCGGGTACCCGCCATCGCATCCGGAGCGGAGGTCCTGGCGGCGCCCTCCGCCTCGAGCGGGGCGCCATAGTTCCACAGGCTCAGCTCGGGAACGCACAGGCCTCCGGCGTCCGGCTCGAAGTCATACCGGGCGATTCCGCAATTGAGGACGTCAGCCTGCTTGTCGATCGCGAGGATCGCGGCCTCATCCAGCTCCTCGAGGATGTAGCGGAAGCAGAGCACCACGACCTGGTGGCAGACGACCAGCACCCTGCGGTCGCAATAGTGCAGGTTGATGGTGTTGAGCATCGACCTCAGGCGCAGGATCACGTCCGCCCAGCTCTCGCCGCCCGGCGGCCGGTGGTAGAACTTGCCCAGCCGCCGGCGGTGTGCCGCCTCCTGCGGATGGCGCTCGCGGATGCCCACCGTGGTCAGCCGGTCGAAGATCCCGAACTCCCGCTCGCGGAGCCGTTCGTCCGTGATGGTTCGGGCAGGACCGCCGGCAAGAGCGCCGGCCTTGCAGATGATCTCCGCCGTCTGTCGAGCCCGGACATAGGGCGAGGAGAGAATGATCTCCGGCCGCTCGTCGCGCGGAAGCGCCGCGAACCAGCGGCCGGCCGCTTCGGCCTGCCCTCGGCCAAGGTCGGACAGCGGAACGTCGACGTCGCGAAGCTCGATATCGATCTCGTGCGCTCCGGCCTCGTCGGCGGCATCGCGCGCGACATTGCCTTGGCTTTGCCCGTGGCGGACCAGCCAGAGCCGCTCCGGCCAGTTCTGACGCATCGCGCTCATGCGCGAGAGAAAGCGCGAAGCTGTGGATTGTGCCACACGGGCGTAGGCTTACTCCGCCGCGACCGCCGTCTGCTCCGCTTTCCTAAGCCGCCGTTTCCTGCGCTGGTCGAGCCGCCGGAAGGTCGCGAGGGCCTGCCCCACGATCTGGTCCATGTTGTAATATTTATAGGTCGCGAGGCGCCCGACGAAGGTCACATTGTGCGTCGAGTCCGCAAGCGCTTCATACTTCTTGTAGAGGGCCTGGTTCTCCGCCCGGGGGATCGGATAATAAGGATCGCCCTCGGCCGAGGGATATTCGTAGGTGATCGTGGTGTTCGGCGCCTGCTGGCCCGTCAGGTGCTTGTACTCGCTGATTCGAGTGTAGGGCACGTTCGGGTCGGGATAGTTCACCACGGCGACCGGCTGGTGCCATTCCTGGTCCAGCGTGCGGTGATCGAACTTCAGCGAGCGGTAGGGGAGCTTGCCGAAGCGGAAGTCGAAATATTCGTCCACCGGCCCGGTGTAGATGATGTGCTCGGCGAGCTCGTGCGCCTCGTCCTTGAGGTCGCGGAAGTCCGTGCCGAGCCGCTTCTCGATCAGCGGATGATCG
>DASVXR010000049.1:0-3974 GCA_036392595.1 Sphingomicrobium sp. | reverse complement strand
CGCCGTCGGGCAGCTGCCGGAGGAATTCCGGCCGGTCTTCGTGCTGCGCGAGATCGAGGGCCTAAGCGTCGAGGAAACCGCCGAGGCCCTCGGCCTAGTTCCCGCGACGGTGAAAACCCGGCTGCATCGCGCCAAGCGGCGGCTGCAGCAGATGCTCGCTCCCGAAGTGAAGGCCGCGCTCGAAGGCTCCTTCCCGTTCGCCGGCGCGGACTGCGCGCGGCTGACCGAAAGCGTAGTCGCGACCTACTGCGGGGACTAGGCGCCGGCGCCCCGGATCCGCGCGACGACCTCAGCGAGGTTCGGGCGCTGCCCCTGGGCAAGAAGGCTGGCGCGGAAGAGGCGGCCGAGGAGCACCAGCTCCAGCGCGGTGAAGCCGGCGAGGATGATTCCGGTGGCGATGACTTCCCATGCCGGAATGCCGAGGCCGAGGCGCGCAAGCACCGCGAAGCTCGTCCAGATCGGCACCCAGGTGAGCACTTCCATCATCACTCCGCCCGTACCGCCCGCTAGCACGGCCTGCATGAGCAAGGTGATCGGGATCAGGATCAGGAACATGACGGGCATCAGATAGCCCTGGGCGTCGCGCATTGAATCGCTCATCGAGCCGATCGCCAGGAAGAGGACCGCGATGGCTACGTAGCCCATGACGAAAAAGTAGATCATGGCGAGGATCGTCCCGGGCGCGGTCAGAGGCTCGAGCGCCGGCCGGATCATGTCGGCGATGGCGCCTTGCGTGGCGAAGGCGGCGAAAATGCCGCAGGCGATCCACACGGCGATCATGAAGATTCCGACGCCCGCGGTGCCGAGCAGCTTGCCGTACATCAGCTCCTCGGGGCTGACGCAGGCGAGCACGGACTCGAGGAGCTTGTTCGAGCGCTCCTCCACCGTGCCCTGAAGCATCCAGCTGCCCGACAGCATCAGGCTCATCATCAGCAGATAGGCGGCGGCGAGCGGAAGGATCGAGCGGACGAGCAGCGCCTCGCGGGCCCCGCCTCCCGGCGGTGGAGTAGAGATCGACAGCGCAGGAGCAATGCTTCCGGCGGCCTGCGCTGCGGCCGGGGAGACTCCCTGCGCGGCGAGGAATCGCGCCCTGAGGTCGCGCGTCAGCACGTCCTGAACCGTTTCGACGAAGCGCGGCGAGGGCTTGCTGTTCGCCCACAGGCGGACCAGCGGGCTCGCGCCGAAATTCGCGGGGATGAGCAGGACGTAATCGACGGGCTTTGAGTCCTTGGCCGTTGGCTTAAGCACCGGCTTCAACGCAGCGTCGAGGCGCGCGTCAGGCGCTGCCGCAATCGCCGACGGTACGGCGACGACGTCATAGTCGGCCTTGCCCGCGTCGAATTCCGGAGTGCCTTTCGGGGCGACTCGCTCAAGCTTCGCCTTGGCAGAGTCGGCGCCGCCCGAAGCGACGAACGCGGCGACGTCTGCATCGCTGTACCAGCGGTCGTGCTGCGCCCAGGGCGCCTGCGGGTCTGCTTTCTCAAGGTGATGCCGCTGAACGTAGCGCGACAGGTTGGTCAGCAGGTCCCGATTATGCTCGATGGTGAAGCGCTGCTCGATCGCCCGGGCGACGTTGCCGCCGGTGCGGTCGATGATCATGACCCGGCTCGGCTCGTTCTTGTCGAGAAAGCGCTGGGTGAGCGGGCCGATGGCGAAGGCGAGCGGAAGGATCAGCAGCGTCAGCCAGAAGCTGCGCATCCCCGCGATCTGGCGAAACTCGCGCGCGGCGACGAGCAGGATGTTGTTCATTGGCTGGCCTCCGCTGCGCCGACGATGTGAACGAAAACGTCGTGAAGGCTCGCCTGCTGCTGCTCGAAGCGGCGGAGCGGGAAGCCACGGGCGACGCATTGCTCGAGTACGTCGCCGGGCGCGACGCCTTGCTTCAGGCGCACGTCCCACCGGCGCCAGCCAGGCTCGGCCGGGCCGAGGTCGTCGGCGCTTTCGACGCCTGGGAGCGACGCGGGGCTCTCCATCGCGACGACCGCCAGCCGCGCGGGAAGCTCGGCGCGTGCCTCGTCGAGCGTGCCCTCGAACTTCTTGCGGCCGCGGGTCAGCAGGAGCAGGCGGTCGCACAGGCGCTCTGCATGCTGCATAACGTGCGTGGAGAAGACGACCGTCGAGCCCTGCGCGGAGCGGCGGCGGATCTCGTCCTCGAGCAGGCCCTGGTTCACGGGATCGAGGCCGGAGAAGGGCTCGTCGAGGATGAGCAGGCGCGGGCTGTTGACCACCGCGGTCGCGAGCTGGACCTTCTGCGCCATTCCCTTGGAGAGCTTGTCGACGGTCTGGCGAGCGCTTCCGGCGAGGCCGAAGCGCTCGAGCAGGGCGGCCCCCTCCTTGCGCGCGTCGGAGATAGTCATTCCCTTGAGCCGGCCGAAATAGCTGATGGTGTCGAGCGCCGTCATCTGCCGGTAAAGGCCACGCTCCTCCGGAAGGAATCCGATCTCGCGCGCATTCTCGCGTCCGGGCGAGCGGCCGAGGACCTCGATGCGCCCCTCGGTCGGGCGGATGATGTCGAGGATCATTCGAAGCGAGGTGGTCTTGCCGGCGCCGTTGCCGCCGAGAAAGCCGAACACCTCGCCTTCGCGAACGTCGAAGCTCAGGTCGTCGACGGCGAGTGTCCGGTCGAAGCGCTTGCTCACGCGCTCGAGCGTCAGCACCGCCATGATTGCATCTTCACGAAATTCCCCCTCTTCGGCTGCGCGAATGTGCCGACAAATGAAGGGGATGCAAGAGCAGGTAGAAAATTCAACCTAATGGTTGACAATCGGCACTCCAATGCTCATGCTAAACCATATGGTTGAGAATCGACTCGATGCCACGTTTCATGCGCTCGCCGACCCGACGCGGCGCGGGATGCTTGCCAGCCTCGCGCTCGGCGAGAAATCGATAGGCGAGCTCGCCGAGCCCTTCGCGATGAGCTTCGCCGGAGCCTCGAAGCACGTGAAGGTGCTGGAGGAGGCCGGGCTGATCGCACGGCGAAAGGCCGGCCGTACGCACATCATCCGGATCGAGGCCAAGCCGCTCGAGGAAGCCGAGCGCTGGCTGAGGCAATGGGAGAAATTCTGGAGCGGCCGCCTCGACCGGCTGGAGGCGCTCCTCGAAGCCGACAAGAAGAAGGAGAATCCACATGGCTGAAGCAACGGCTATTCGCTCAACCGTCGAAAGGATCGCGCCGGACACGATCCGCCTCGAGCGGACGCTGGACGCACCGGTCGAGAAGGTGTGGCGCTATCTCACCGAGGCCGAGCTTCGGTCGCAATGGTTCATGGGCGGCACCGACGCGACGGCGGGCGGCGAGTTCGAGCTGCTGAACGATCACGACAAGTTGTCGGACGACGACGTGCCCTGTCCCGAGAATTACGCCGAGTTCAAAGGCAGGGTCTGGACCGAGAAGGTGATCCGCTTCGATCCGCCGCGGCTGCTCGAGACGAGCTTCCAGGGCGGCAAGAACGGCAGGGTCACCTACGAGCTCATCGCCGAAGGCGGACGGACGCGGCTCGTGCTGACCCATAGCGGCATCGTCAGCCCGTCCGGAGCGCAGGACTTCGGCAGCGGCTGGAACTCGCATCTCACGGTGCTTGAGGAGCGGCTCGCCGGACGCAGCGTGAAGAACTTCTGGGAGCTGCACATGCGCTCGCGAGAGGCGGTCAGGAAGGCGCTGGAGGGCTGAAGATCCGCCGCGTCTCCAGCGACTAGGTCGCGGTCGTTCTCACTTCCATTTGCGCACTCTCGGCAGGTTCGAGGCCGTGCCGCTTGAGAGCCGCGGCAAGCAGCTTCTGGAACCGCGGGTCATCGCGGATCGGATCGAGATCCGGGTCGGTCGCCGCCGCCTCGACGACTGCGCGGGTGCCGACTGGCAGGATGCTCTGCAGCAGCTTTATCGCGCCTTCCTTGTCCCCTGCGTAACCGGCGAGAACGCAGGCGAAATTGTATCGCATGTTGAGATTGTCCGGATCGACCAGCAGAGCGCGGTC
>DASVXR010000048.1:0-1518 GCA_036392595.1 Sphingomicrobium sp. | reverse complement strand
CGCAGCAGGCCAAGCTCATCCTTGGAGGCAAACTGGTCGAGCGCATGCTGGTCAATGGCCTTGGCAAGAAGCTCAGCGATGTGGCCCAGCAGGTCTTCGGTCATCCGACGCTCCGGATGAACCTTGCCTGCGAAGTCCCAGCCGGCGCTCCGATTGACGTTGACGAAAGTCTCCATCGGAACGCCGAACTTCCGGGCATAGGCGAGGATCACTCGGTGCGTGGTGGGGATCCGCGCCGCGCCCGCGTTGAAGTAGAGGCCCGGGTCAAAGGCAGCGCGCTGGTCGGGCCGGCCGGTCTGCACGATGCGGTCGCCGCCGCGGATGGTCCACACTCGGCCGCCGATGCGGTCGCGAGCCTCTAGGACCGTGACCTTGTAGCCGGCTCGGCTCAGCTCATAGGCTGAGACGAGGCCCGCGATTCCGGCGCCGAGGATCACGACAGACCTGCCGCCGCCGCTGCGTGGCGGGAGGCGGAAGTTCTCCGCTCCGGCCTGTGTCGGAATGGCGAGGCCCATGGCCTCCATCGCGAGGTAGGCGGCGCCCACGCCTCCGACCGTCCCGATCCGCTCGAGCAACGCACGCCGAGTGAGTGCCATTTGCGCCCCCCTTCCCCGTCAGCCGCGCCAGACTGACAGCAATTCGCGTCCTTTGCCTACAAATTTCGATGAGCAAGGCGCATCGGCTCGGCCGTTCAAGCGTTCCTTGGGGGAGCGAAACCGGAAAATCTCGGGAGTATGACCATGACCGACCGCCAGGACGAAATTTCAACATTGAACACCCTCATCTCGACGCTGATCGACAGCATCACCGGCTATGAGGATGCCGCCGCCAACAGCGAAGCCGGGCGCTTCGCGCAGATTTTCCGCGAACGCGCAGGCGAGCGGCAACGCGTCGTCGAGGACCTCCGCGCGGAAGTTCGCCGGCTCGGCGGCAACCCGGAAGACGACGGTTCATTCATGGGCAAGACCCACCAGCGCTTCCTCGACCTCAAAGCCGCGATCACGGGGCGCGACGACAAGGCGATCATCAATGAGGTCGAGCGCGGCGAGGACTATCTCAAGGAGAAGTTCGAAACCGCCCTTGAGAGCGGCAATTTGAGCGGCGAGACACGTGCGGCCGTGGAGCGCGCCTATCAGTCCGTGCGCGCGGGCCACGACCAGATGAGCCAGCTCAAGCACGGAATGGAGGCATCGTCCTAAGGCGAAAAAGCCACCTCGGAGTTTCCGGGGTGGGGCCGCGGGGCGGTTCTCAGGCCAGCGGAGCCGCCCCGCTTGATTGCCGAACTGCTAGTAACCCATGAGCGCGAGCACTTCGCGGCGGCTTCTTTCGTCCTCGCGGAAAGTGCCCATCATCCGGCTGGTGGTCATCACCACGCCAGGAGTGTTGACGCCCCGCGCCGTCATGCAGGCATGAGTCGCCTCGATAATGACGGCCACGGCCTTCGGCTGGAGATGCTCCCAGATCGTGTCGGCGACCTGCGCCGTCAGCCGCTCCTGCACCTGGAGCCTGCGGGCAAAG
>DASVXR010000047.1:0-1623 GCA_036392595.1 Sphingomicrobium sp. | reverse complement strand
CGGTTCCCGGTGCCCGGCATCACCACGCCCCAACCCTCGTCGGCAAACTGAGCCTGCGACGAGCGACGAATGACGAACGACGAACAGGCACGAACCTATTCGCCGCTCGTCGCTCGTCATTCGTCATTACGCACACTGGAGTAGTTGCGCGATGCCGATCTACGAATATCGCTGCGCCGACTGCCGGCGGCGGGTCAGCGTCTTTTTCCGCAGCCTCAGCGCGGTCGGCGATCCCACCTGCCCGCGGTGCGGCGGCACGAATCTCACCCGGCTGATGTCGCGCGTCGCCGTCCACCGTTCGGGCGGCGGCGATGGCGACGATTTCGGCGGGGACGACGACTTCGGCGGCATGTTCGATGGGCTGGACGAGAATGACCCGCGGGCGATGGCGCGGGCGATGCGGCGCATGAGCGAGGAGAGCGGCGAGCCGCTCGACGCCGAGATGGAGGAAGCGCTCGGCCGCCTGGAGGCCGGCGAGGATCCGGACCGCGTCATGGCCGGCCTCGACGAGGCCATGGGCGAGGGCGACCCGGATGTCGACGACGAGTTCTGATGGCAGCTTGTCGCGAGGGTAGGGCGCTACTGGAGCAGCAGTTCGAAGCGGAGCTCCTCGTCGCGCCGGCCGAACAGGCGGTCCAGTGCTTCGTCCGTCACCGATTCGATGACCTGTCCGAGCGGCGCGCCGATCAGCACTCCCAGAACGACGCCGAAGACACTGCCGACGGCCGCGCCGATGAGGAAGGGGAAGAGCCGACCGCGTTGCCTACTATCGTCCATACGCCCTCGTTGCGCGACCCGGTCCGGCGGACGCGGGCCGCTACTGAATGACGAGGAGAGTCTGGGCCTCGGACCAGACATCCTCCAGCCGGTAGAACTGCCGCTCGTCTTTCCCGAAGATGTGCGCGACCACGTCGCCGAAATCGACCAGGATCCAGCCTGCCTCGGCCGAGCCTTCGGTCCGCCGCGGGTCGGTGCCGGCCTTGCCGGCCGCTTCGACGATCGAGCGCCCGATCGCGCGCAACTGCCGCTCGTTATCGCCGCTGCAGATCACGAACAGGTCGGCGACAACGGTCAGGTCGTGGATATCGAGGACGACTACGTCGGTAGCCTTGGCCTCGGATGCTGCCTCGGCTGCGAGCCGGGCGAGATTCGCGGGTTCGATAGCCGTGTCACTCCTCGGTTGGCCTGCGGCGCTGTTCTCCACCGCAGTATATCGGAAACGCAGTGTACGTACAAGTCTGGGCGAGGTGGCCAGGGCCTGGCGGATGTACTCGTGAGATCGGCTTTCGCTGTCCAGCGATGGGCCTGGAAGGATTCGAACCTTCGACCTTGAGATTATGAGTCCCTTGCTCTGACCCCTGAGCTACAGGCCCAGAAATGCGCCCCACCAGGGCTTGCTGCTCGCAAAGTGTACCACTTCGCGCGCGTCGGTCACAAGACGGGCCGGCCGAAGCAGCCCGCCCTGACAGCCCACGGCCGGCAGTCCTCCCGCCGAGAATCCGCGGCCCCATTACATCGCCCGCATAGCGCGTGCCGCCTCCCCGCCCCACAGGCATGTACGAACACCCCCGCGCGGGCGGCCGCGGTCGCCGCAGCTGGCCGCTCACTCCTCTCGCTTCCGTC
>DASVXR010000046.1:0-8959 GCA_036392595.1 Sphingomicrobium sp. | reverse complement strand
GGACTTGGAGCGGAGGTAATAGAGCGACTTGATGCCCTGCTCCCAGGCGCGGAAGTGGAGCATCATCAGGTCCCACTTGTCGACGTCCGCCGGGATGAAGAGGTTCAGCGACTGCGCCTGGTCGATATAGGGCGTGCGGTCCGCGGCGAGCTCGAGCAGCCAGCGCTGGTCGATCTCGAAGCTGGTCTTGAACACGTCCTTTTCTTCCTGGGTGAGGAAGTCGAGATGCTGGACCGAGCCGCCCTGCTCGAGGATCGAGCTCCAGACCTGCTGGCTGTCCTTGGCCTTCTCCTTGAGCATCTTCTCGAGGTACGGGTTCTTGATCGAGAAGCTGCCCGACAAGGTCTTGTGGGTGTAGATGTTGGCCGGGATCGGCTCGATGCAGGCGCTGGTTCCGCCGGCGATGATCGAGATCGACGCGGTCGGGGCGATCGCCATCTTGCAGCTGAAGCGCTCCATCACGCCCATGTCGGCGGCGTCGGGGCACGGTCCGCGCTCCTTCGCCAGCATCATCGACGCCTGGTCGACCTGGGCTCGGATGTGCTTGAAGATCTTGAGGTTCCAGCTCTTCGCCATCGCGCCTTCGAACGGGATCGAGCGCGCCTGGAGGAAGGAGTGGAAGCCCATCACGCCGAGACCGACGCTGCGCTCGCGCTCGGCGCTGTACTTGGCGCGCGCCATCTCGTCGGGGGCGCGGGCGATGTAATCGCTGAGCACGTTGTCGAGGAAGCGCATCACGTCCTCGATGAACTGCTTGTCCTTGTTCCACTCGTCCCAGGTTTCGAGGTTGAGCGACGAGAGGCAGCAGACGGCGGTGCGGTCCGCGCCGAGATGGTCGCGGCCGGTCGGGAGGGTGATCTCCGAGCAGAGGTTGGAGGTCGAGACTTTGAGGCCGAGGTCGCGGTGATGCTTGGGCATCGCCTTGTTCACCGCGTCGATGAAGATGATGTAGGGCTCGCCGGTGGCGAGGCGGGTCTCGACCAGCTTCTGGAAGAGCGAGCGGGCATCGACGGTGCCGCGCTCCGAGCCGTCGCGCGGCGAGCGGAGCATGAACTCGGCGCCGTCGCGAACAGCCTGCATGAATTCGTCGGTGACGAGCACTCCGTGGTGGAGGTTCAGCGCCTTGCGGTTGAAGTCGCCGCTGGGTTTGCGGATCTCGAGGAACTCTTCGATCTCGGGGTGCGAGATGTCGAGGTAGCAGGCGGCCGATCCGCGGCGCAGCGAGCCCTGGCTGATCGCCAGGGTCAGGCTGTCCATCACCCGGACGAAGGGGATGATCCCGCTGGTCTTGCCGTTGAGGCCGACCGGCTCGCCGATCCCGCGCACGCGGCCCCAATAGGTGCCGATGCCGCCGCCGCGGCTGGCCAGCCAGACATTCTCGTTCCACGTGCCGACGATGCCCTCGAGGCTGTCGTCGACGCTGTTGAGGTAGCAGCTGATCGGAAGCCCGCGCCCAGTTCCGCCGTTGGACAGGACGGGCGTCGCCGGCATGAACCAGAGCTTCGAGATATAGTCATAGACCCGCTGCGCGTGGTCGGCATCGTCGGCATAGGCCGCGGCGACGCGCGCGAAGAGGTCCTGGTAGCTCTCGCCAGGGAGCAGATAGCGGTCGCGCAGGGTCTCCTTCCCGAATTCGGTCAGGAGCTCGTCGCGCTTGGAGTCCGTCTTCACGTCGAACCTGGGCGCATGCACCGCCTTGGTGCCTGACGTGGTCGTCGAAACGTCGTCGCTCGGTACTGCTGAGCCGGTTGAAAAATCCATCGCGTTTCCCCGTCCTTCTTCGACCCTTTCGAGGGCCGTTTGTTCCCCAATTGTTCGACTCGGAGCCATGGCTGACATCCTAGCCTCTTTTGGCGCTTAACGGGGCTTTTCACGTGGCCCGCCCCTGTGGAAATCGGGGACGAGTCGGCCCGTCACCGGAATATAGTGATTCCGGCGCAGAACACTAGGTGTTGAGAGCTCCCCCTCTCGCGCTACTATCTATTGTGCCTCAACCGCGTTGCGATGCAAGCGGGGAAATCATGGTTAATGAAATTTTTCCTGTGGATTTGCCGCGGCGCAACACCCGCCGCGTCAGAGTCTCGGCGGCGGCAGCTTCACCGTGATCGAGGCGGCGGGGCGAGCGACCGTGTCGCGGCCGAACTTCGCCGCGAGACCAACGACCAGTGCGACGAGCGCGAACCAGCTGAGAAGACGCATGACGCAGCGCCCATCCACCAGCGCCGCTTGAGATCGAGTTAACCCGGCTGCTCCACAATGGGACGGCGCCAAGCGGCGCGTTGCCGCAGAGCCCGCGGTGATCGAGATTCGACGCATCGTCGTCCGCACGCGGCGGCGAAGGGGGAGGTCATCCGCGCTCTATCTGGAGGGCCTTCCCCGCCCATTGTCAGGTGCTGGGTAGCCGTCTGTGGTTTCTAGCCATCGCCGCGATAGGCCGTGTAAGGCTAGACTTTGCGAGGCCAGTTCTGAGCATGAGTCCTGGAAACAGAGCGGACGACGGAAGCAGGGTATCGAGGTCTCTGCTCAAGGCCGCTGCGGCTGCGCGTCCCGGACTGCTGGCGGCAGCGCTCCTTGCGGTCTGGGTCGCGATGCTGTGGGTTGGGCTCGGCAGGATCGACCGCGCCATTCTCGAGACGCTGTATGTCGGGGATCGTCCCTATCTCGAATTCATCGCGCAACAGGCGGGCCACCTTGGCGCGCCCGAAGCGATCATGGTGCTCACCATCGGAGTCAGCATCCTGCTGATCACCCGGCAGCAGTATTGGCATGCGGCTCTGCCCCCGTTCGCGACTCTTTTCGTGCACGAGATCGCGGTGCTGCAGCGGGATGCGATCGGGCGGCCGCGGCCGGGCGGCTTCGAGGGCCTGGAACATCTCCAGGCGCCATCCTTCCCACCGACGCGGGTCGTCGACCCGATGACCGCCTACCTGCTGGTGGGGCTGCTGCTGACGAACGGCGGCCGCGACAGCCGCCTCGCCGTCATTGCCGCAGTCCTCATCGGAGCGAGCAACGGGATCGTTCGAATCGTGCTTGGCCATCATTGGCCGAGCGACGTGATCGCCGGATGGGCGCTCGGCGCAGCGGTGGCTCTCGCCGCGTACCAGATCGCAAGATACCTGCCTGATCAAAAGCGGTTTCCCCGCCCCCTTATCGAAAGGTGATCATCGCGATTCACCGGCCTGTGTGATAGTGGCTCCGGCGGGGGAAGAACGGGGGCGGCTATGCCGAGGCTTGCCCAGCTGCAACGACCGACTCGCGCGCGCGAGGAAGTTGAGCCCAAGCCTCAACGCGTGCTTCCGCCGCACCTCTATTTCGCCTTTCTCAGCTACAGCCATGTCGATGCGGGGTGGGGCGAATGGCTGCACAACGCGCTCGAGAATTTCAGGGTGCCGCACTCGCTTGCCGGCCGCCTCACGCCCCAGGGCATCGTTCCCAAGCGCCTCACGCCGATCTTCCGCGACCGCAAGGAGCTCGCGGCGTCCGGGGACCTCGGGACGGAGATCCGGGAAGCCCTAGCGGCTTCGCGCTTCCTGATCGTGCTTTGCTCGCCCGCGGCCGCGAACTCGCAATGGACCAATGCGGAGATCGACAGCTTCAAGCGGCTTCGGCCGGACGGCAGCGTGCTCGCGGTAATCGTCGACGGGGAGCCCTTCGCCAGCGAGACCGACACCCGCGAGGCGGACGAATGCCTGCCGCCGGCGCTGCGCATCCATTACGACCATCGCGGCCGGCCGACGGCGAAGCGCTCCGAGCCGCTTTGCGCGGACCTGCGCGAAAACCGCGACGGGAAGCGCCTCGGCTTCCTGAAGCTCGTCGCGGGAATGCTCGGAGTCGGCCTCGACGACCTCGTCCAGCGGGAGGTCGTGCGCCGGCAGCGGAAGTTCGCGATCCTTGCCGGCGCCTCACTTGCCGGAATGGCGGTGGCGAGCACTCTCGCGATCACGGCGATCCAGGCGCGCGATTCGGCGCGCGACCAGCGCCGGAAGGCGGAAACGCTGATCACTTTCATGCTCGGCGACCTGCGGCAGAAGCTGGAGCCGATCGGAAGGCTCGATGCGCTGGACGGCGTCGGCGCGCGAGCGCTCGAATATTACCAGGACCAGGACAAGTCGCAGCTCAGCGACGATGCGCTGATGCAGCGGTCGAAGGCGCTGACGCTGATGGGGGAGGTGGCGAACCTGCGCGGCGACCTCGACGGGGCGCTGCGCCGCTACCGCGAGGCCATGGCGGGGACGGCAGAGATGCTTCGGCGCGACCCGAACGACCCGCAGAAGCTGTTCGAGCATGCGCAGAACGTCTTCTGGGTAGGCGAGGTCGCGCGGCAGCGGGGCCAGATCGACCAGGCGGAGGTCTCGCTGCGCGAATATAAGCGCCTCGCCGACCGGATGGTGGAGCTGCAGCCCGACAATCCCAAGTGGCGCATGGAGACGAAATATGCCGACAGCGATCTCGGCATCATCCTCTACGACCAGCACCGCTACCCGGAAGCCGATCGCCAGCTGCAGCACGCCCTTTCGACGGTGGAGAGCCTCGCCGCGTCCGATCCGGGCAACCAGGAATATCAGAAGTCGCTGCTCGAATCGCTTGCCTGGGTCGCGGACGCGCAAGCGGGCGAAGGGCTGATCGACGAGTCCATCGGAAAGCGCGAACGGCAGGTCGCGCTGATCGAGGAGCTGCGGCGCCGCTACCCGCTCGACGTCGAATATCGCCAGAAGGCAATCCCCGCCAACCGCGCCCTCGGAAGGCTGCTCGTATCGCGCGGGGAAACCGACGCCGGAATTGAGCACTTGCGCGCGGCCGTGGCCACCGGCCAGGCGCTTATTCCGACCGAGCCGGACAATATGATCTGGCTGCAAACGACCGCGGGAGCCGAGCTCGACCTGGCCAAGGCCATGCTCATCGCGCGGAACGTGAATGAGGCGGCGGTCCAGACCCGCGCCGCCTGTGAGCTCGTCGATCGGCTCGCCGGCCGCGACGTCAGCGCGATCGACCGGCGGTCGTTGCAGACCGACTGCCTCAGCCAGCGAGCTTCGGTGGCGCTGGAAAGCGGGGCGAACGGCGAGGCCCTGGAGCTCGCGCAACGATCGTTGGCGGCGCTCCAGGCGAACCGCAGCGGCGATTCGATGAACGACCGGCTTGCGGTCGCCGGCGCCTACAAGCTGGTCGGGGACGTCCAGGCCAGGTTAGGCAACGCAGCGGCGGCGCGGGCGGCATGGCAGGCGGCGCTTGCCGCCTGGCCCAGGGGCCTGGCCGAAACTCCGCGGCAGATGGCTATTCACGCGTCGATCCTGAGCGCGCTCGGCCGCAGCGCGGAGGCGAAGCAGCTCACCGACAGGCTGAGCGCGATCGGATACCGCAAGTTGATATGAAGCCCTGGCCGCGGCCGGGCCGCCTCAAGCCTCCGGCTTCAGCCAGTCGTGGCCGAACAGCTTCAGCTGCGTGAGAAGCGAGACGAGATAGGCCGTCGACCATCCGAGCATGATGATCCCTGCGGCCCCCTCGATCGCGCCGAGGATTCGCCACTGGTGTGGCAGGAGGACGTCGCCGTAGCCGATCGACGCGTAGGTGACGGTCGAGAAATAGAGCGCCTCCTCGAAATGGCGGAGGGCCCCGAGGCCGAGATACAAAGCAGCATAGAGCCAGATTTCGACCGTATGGATGCCGATGATCCCGACGGTCGCCGCGAGCAGCAGGGTCAAGGGCATGATCCGAAGGCGCCGGAACATCCTGCTGTGCGATCGCAGGATCCGAGTGAGGATGGCGAGGCCGAGCAGGTGAGTCATGGCCGTGGCGATGACCATGGCCGTGGCGAGGGTCAGCTGGACCAGCATCTCCGCCATCCATGACATGGGCGCGCCGGGTGCAGCAACAGCCGTTGCGGCCACTCGCTTAGAATGTCATGCTGCCGACATAGCGGCTCTTTCACGGAAGGCGCCCAGGATGATACGCCTCGCGCTCGCCCTTTCGATCATCGTTCTTCCGATCGCAGCGGCGGCGGCTGCCCAGTCCGACGAAGGACCGCCGCGCTGGGCGGCGAACATCGCGCGCAAGCAATATGTGATCATGCATGGGCTTCCCCGGCCCTATGCCGGCGCGCGCGATCCGACGCCCGATACGGACGCGAAGCTGCGTCGGGGCCGGTTCCTGTTCGATGCGCACTGCACCGCCTGTCATGGGTGGACCGGCCAGGGCACGGGCCCCGAAGCCTTCGCGATGGTGCCGGCCCCGGCCGATCTCGAATGGCTCGCAAGGACTCCGAAGAACCGGGCTCAGCCATATATGTACTGGACGATCTCGGAAGGCGGACGACAGTTCGAGTCCGACATGCCCGTGTTCAAGGACAAATTGGCGAAAAAGGATATCTGGGCGCTCATCGCCTATGTTCGCGCCGGCCTGCCGCGCAGCTCGCCCTAGCCCGCAGCGCTGCGCAAGCTTGCCGGTTTGTCACTCGACGGATGCGCAGTACCGGCGCAGTAAGCGGCCATGCGGGGGCTAGGCTATGGCTGCGCGGCCATCATCCTGTGCGCGAGCGGCGTTGCTGTGGCGGCCGACGTGCAGCCGATCTGCCCCGACCGCCCGGGCAAGGGAACGGGGACCTGCACCGTTCCGGCTGGTCAGGTGCAGGTTGAAACGGACCTGATCGACTGGACGCGCGATGAGAGCGGTGGAGCGCGGTCCGACCTCACAATCATCGGAGGCTCGCTGCTCAAATATGGAATCAGCGACACTGTCGACGTCGAGCTGGGTGTCACGCCATTGGAGCTCTCGCGAGTGCGGGGACCGGGCAGGAGCGAGCGGGTTTCCGGTTTCGGTGACACGCTCGTCCGGTCGAAGGTCCGGCTGACGGCGGACGATGTGCCTGTCCAGGTTGCGCTCGATCCGTTCGTGAAGATCCCGACGGCCAAGCACGGTCTCGGCGACGGCAAGGTCGAAGGCGGCCTCACCGTGCCTGTCGGCGTGGCGCTCGGGAAGGGGCCGCTGAGCCTGGCCTTCGCGCCCGAGCTCGACTGGCACGCCGACTCCGACGGAAGCGGACATCATGCGGCGATGATCCAGCTCGTCGATCTCGGCGTCTCCGCAAGCTCGCGCCTGTCGCTGACTGCGGAGCTCTGGGGGCAGTGGGACTGGGACCAGGCTGGTACGGTGAAGCAATATTCGGCGGACGGAGCTTTGGCCTATTTGCTCAACAACGATCTTGAGCTCGACGCCGGAGCGAACTTCGGGCTCAATCGCAACACGCCCGACCTGGAGCTCTACACCGGCGTGTCGAAGCGCTTCTGAAGCCGTTTCCGGCGCTTCGGTCATGAGTTCCGGCAGAACTGCTATATTATCCGGCGCGACCGCATCCTAATGGGACTGGCGGAGGCAATTGATGATTGAGGATGAAGCTCTTCGCCGCGCGGCAGACGCGGCGATCGATTATCGCAACGAGGTGTCTTCGGGCGCCTCGACGGCGGTGGCCGAATATGCCGAGATATTGAGCAGCTTCGAGGCACCGCTGCCGGAAGGACCGACGCCCGCGCCCTAAGTGATCGGCGAGCTGGTCGCGAAAGCCTCGCCGGGGCTTCGTGCGATGACCAGCCCCGGATTCTTCGGCTGGGTCATCGGCGGCTCGCATCCCGCCGGAGTGGCCGCCGACTGGCTCGCCTCGGCCTGGGGCCAGAACACGGGCAACTTCATGGCCACTCCGGCCGCCGCCGCCGTCGAACAGGTTTCCGCCAACTGGCTGCTCGAGCTGCTCGACCTTCCGCGCGCTGCATCGGTGGGATTCGTGACCGGAGCCACCATGGCGAATTTCGTCGGCCTTGCGGCCGCGCGGGGCGAGCTGCTGAGCCGCGCCGGCTGGGACGTCGGGAATGACGGCCTGTTCGGCGCTCCGCCGATCCGGGTCCTCATCGGAGCGGATGCGCACGCCACGGTCTTTTCGGCGCTGAGGTATCTTGGTCTCGGATCGGCACGGGTCACGTCGATCGACACCGACGATTCGGGACGGATGGATGCGAAGGCGCTCGAAACGGCGCTGGGAGAGTCGGACGGCCCGGCGCTGGTGGTTGCGCAGGCCGGCCAGCTGAACACGGGCGCCTCAGATCCCTTCGCCGAGATCTGCCCGATCGCGCACGAACATGGCGCCTGGGTGCATGTCGATGGAGCCTTCGGCCTTTGGGCGCAGGCGAGCCCGCGGCTGCGGCACCTCACTCAGGGCGTCGAGCTCGCCGACAGCTGGGCGACCGACGGGCACAAGTGGCTCCAGCTTCCCTACGACAGCGGGTTCGTGATCGTGAAGGACCGGGCAGCGCACCTTCGCGCCATGTCGCTGGAGACGAGCTATCTTCCCTCCGCCGCCGGGGGAGAGCGCCAGCCCGCCGACTATGTGCCCGAGCTGTCGCGCCGCGCGAGGGGCTTTGCCGCCTGGACCGTGATCCGCGCGCTCGGGCGTAGCGGGATCGTCGAGATGATCGAGCGCCACTGCGAGTTCGCCGCTGCGCTCGGGCGCGAGTGCGCCGGGATTGCAGGGATTCGCGTCGTTGCGCCCGTCGTATTGAACCAGCTCCTGCTGCGCTTCGGCGAGAGCGACGAGGCCACTCTCGCGACGGTCGAGGAGGTGCAGAGGCGCGGGCGGATCTTCGCCGGACCGGCGCTCTGGCGCGGCGAGTGGGTGATGCGGATCTCGGTCTGCAATTACGCGACGGGAATGGAGCATTTGGGCGGCGTCCGCGAGGAAATCGCGGCGGCCTGGGAGACGGTGGGGCAAAGGCAATCGGCGAACGCCGCCTAGCGAGCCGTTCGGCCGCTTCCGCTCACCCTAGCGCGGAAGCAGGGCGTAGGTCCGGCGAAAGGCGCGGGCTTCGGCTGCCGTGAAGGCGCTGCGGTCGTCGCGCGGAGCCGTGTCGGGAACGCCCGTCACGAAGTACGCGATACCGCGGCCTCGCTCGCGATCGATCCACAGGCCGGCCTTCAT
>DASVXR010000045.1:0-12261 GCA_036392595.1 Sphingomicrobium sp. | reverse complement strand
TGTTCGACGCGGAGTGGGAAAAGCGCCGCGAAGGGGACGAGTTCGCGCCCTCGCTCGGCAAGGTCCCGATCCTCTGGGATGGAGATTGCGTCGTCTGGGACAGCCTGGCGATCATCGAGTTCCTGGCCGACCGCTACGGCCGCGAACTGTATTGGCCCGAAGAGGAGTGCGCGCGAGGGATGGCGCGGTCGATGGCGGCCGAGATGCACTCCGGCTTTTCCAACCTGCGCCGCGAGCTGCCGATGAACGTGCGCAAGAGCTTCCCGCCGATTGAGCTCAGCGATCAGGTCCGGGAGGAGATCGATCGGATCCTCCAGCTGTGGGCGCAGGCGCGCGCCCGCTTTGGTGGCATGGGCGACTTCCTGTTCGGCCAGTGGAACGCCGCCGACATGATGTTCGCACCGGTGGTCACCCGCTTCATCACCTATGGAGTCCCCGTCCCGCCGTTTGCCGGGTCCTACATGAAGGCCGTTCTCTCTCACCCCCACGTCGCCGAATGGATCGACAAGGCCCAGGACGAACCCTGGGTGATCGAAGAATATGAGGTCGGGAAAGCCGCCTGACGGTCGTTAGGTGACAATGATTTGCCCGGTTTCCTCGACGGTTTTGTCGCACTTGGATTTGAAGTTAGCCAGGGTGGTCTCCCAATTGCGAGTAGCCTCACGAATCTGCGACGCACGCCGAGCGACACCATCAACGTCCACTCGATATTCAGCAACAATTCGCCGCGTGAACGTCGGCCAACCCGATCGCCGATCTCGGACCAAGGTCTCATAGACTGTGACCGTGCGAGCGCCGGTCCCCCAAGCCAGGAAATCGTCAAGGCTCATCTGCAAATTGCCGGGCGAGCTCAGGTTGACGACGTCGCTTGCCAGATACGCGGCTTGGGGAGCCATTGAGAGATAGCGGTTTCCCGTGCTGTCGAAGACCTGGACCGAGTGCCCCCGGTCCACTACCACCTGCCGCCATTTCTCTTTGCGCTCTGCATGATACCGCCCGGCCGCGCTCGGCCCGAAATAATAGATTGCGATGGTGCCGGTCGACCAGTCGACGAGCCCATGTGAGGTCGTGAAGCGGTCATTCGGCCAATGTAGAATGACGGACCCATATTCGCCGTGCGCCGCGCGCTGCAAATCACTAGGATTGGGATCAGGATTGACCAGGCCGCTGACATGGTCCTCCCACAGAACGCTCATTGAATAGACCGAGCCATCCTCGCGGAAGATCTTCTCCAATGACAGCGCCGTCCTGCTCTGCCCGAGGTTCCCGTATGAGTGACAACGATAGAGTGTTGCAGGAGGCGTTTTCGGCGCTTGAGTAGCCGATAGTGAGACGGCCGACGCCAAAAACGCAACAAGACTTGTTGAGACTCTCATATCAGTAAGGCGTTCCGTCCTTGTGGACATAGGTGCCTTCGGGCGTGAACATCAGGTCGATGTCGGAATAGCCGCCGCCCGTGTTCTTTCCGCCGCCCACCACGATGAAGACGCAGTCCTGTTCGCCTTCGTTGCGCAGGTGGTGACCGTTGGTGCTACCCTTGGGCCAGGCGGCGCAGTCGCCCGCCTGGAGCAACGTGCAACCCTCGTCCTCGACCAGCATCGCTTCGCCCGATAGCATGACGAGGAACTCGTCCTCGCCATTGTGCCAGTGGCGCTGGCTCGACCAGGCGCCGGGCTTCAGCGTCACATGGCTTACCCCGAAATCGGTGAGACCCGTCGCTGGCGCAAGGCGCCGATACCAGCGGCCCGCGACCTCCTCGTTGAACGGCGGCGGATAGCCCGTGCGGTTCACTTGCTCGATGGAATCAAGGTCGATCTTCGGCATGGCTGAGCCTCCGTGAACTGCTGATAGCAGCCGAGAGCCAGCCGTTAGAAGGTGCCTTTGATCGACAGGTCGAAAATGGGGCCGACCAGCTGGTTCCGCCTTTCGAAAAAGGCGACCGGAGCGCGGTCGCGGAAGCCCGAAAAAACCGTGCGGTCCACCAGGTGCCGACCGTTGAAGACGTTGTCCACGGTGAAGCGCACCTTCAGTCCGAGCAGGTTCTTGTGCTCCACGTAGAAGCCGGCGATCCACGGCAGGTCCTCGACGGTGAAGAGCTCCGTCAGGAAGAAATTCGTCGTGTAATGGCGATACTGGACGTAGGCGCTCCAGGCGAACGGGGTCTTGGGAATATCGTGCCGCACCTGTGCGCTTGCCCATTTGTCCTGGATGCTGGTGATCGGCCTCTTCTCGTGAGTGAGCGGGTCCTTGACCGAGGTCCACTCGCGTCCAACCGTTAGGTCGAGCTTCGCTCCGGTCCAGCCGATCGGATCGAACTGGATGGTGCTGACGCTTTCGAAGCCGTAGCGCTTCGCCTTGGGCAGGTTGCCGATGCCTTCCTGATCGGTGCCGATGGGGATCACGTCGACGATGTCCTCGACGCGATGATAATGGAGGTTCAGGCGGGTCTTGCCCCAGCGGCCGAGGTCACGGCTGAATTCCGTCTCCGCCTCCCAGCTCTGCGGCGGGACGAGTTCGGGGTTCCCGGCGTTCTCACGGTCCTGCGCGAGCTGCGGCTGGGCAAGGAAGTCGTAAAAGCTGATCTGCCCGACCCGGCGGCGAAGCTTCAGGCTCAGGTCCCACCCTTGCGACGGCCTCCATCCGAGAGTGACGCTTCCCTTCGGGCGAAAGAATTTCCGCGCCGGCTGATCGTCGTCGACACGGTCCAGGTGCGAGATTTCGCCGCCAGCCGCGACCTGAAGGTCGAGCTTGGGCGTCAGCGGCCTGCTTAGCGTCGCGATGCTCTCGTAGCGGACTTCGGTGACCTTGCCCGTGCCTTCGGGGAAGGGCACCTCGACGAAGTTGTCGTCGGCATCCAGCTGGAACAGCCGGCCCTTCTGATCGAGCGAGTTGAAAGCACGCTCGAAGGTCAGCTGCCAATCGTTCTTGCCTGTCTTCCAGTGATATTCGCCGCGGCCGATCGTTTCCCCGATGTGGGTGTCGCGACTGAAGCGGGTGCCTATCGAGTCGGCACCGCTGCTGTCGAAGTGAAGGATCTGAGTGGTGACCAGGGGCTCATGATCCCAGTGGCGAAGGCCGATGAGCTTCAGCCGGCCTGGCCCGAGCGCGAACTCATAGTCGCCGTTGATGTCGGCATAATAGCCGGCGAGCTTCTCGACGTTGGTTCGATGCCGAGTCTCGCCCGTGACTAGGACCCGGCGATCCCTTCGGTCGACCGGCGCCCAATAGGGAGCGTAGCCAAGGGTCAGGTTACCGACCGAGGAGCCCGGACCGTCCAGCCCGAGCTTCGTCTGGAAGACCGGGTTTTCATATTCGGAATGATAGGTTTCGAAGCGCCTCTCGGTGAGGACGTGGTTCGAGTCGAAGATCCTGATCGGGCCGCCAAAGGCGCCACGGCCAGGATTGTTCTTGACCGACAAGGTATAATCGAGCGGTCCCGCCTTGTTCGAATAGCTGATCGATCCCGCGTATATCGACGGCTCGGCATAATGTGCCCGGAAGTTCGGATTATACTCGAACTGACCGGAGGACTTCGTCACCGCTTTCAGGATGACGTTGGCCACCTGGCCTGACAGACCGGCGATCCCGAGACTGGCCGCTTCCACGATTTCGATGCGGTCCACGCTATCGGCGGATGTTCGCTGGAGCTGGTCGATCGCTCCGCCGGATTTGTTGGCGATGCGCTGGCCGTTGATCAGCACATTCTCCGACGCTTGGCCGAGACCGCGCTCCTGGCTCGCGCTTCGGATCGTGAAGCTCGGCACCTGCACCAGCATGTCGTAGGCGGTCTTGGGCGCGAAGCGGGCGAAGTCGGCGGCCGTATAGACGCGCTTGCCCTGCGTGGCCGCCTGCGCGGACGGCGTTTGGGCGAGGGCGGGATCGGCAAGGCAAAGCGCTGTGCCGAGAAGCAGCAATGCACGAACGTTACGCAACACCAGCATCGACGAGTCCCTCTTGTCCGAGCACGCCGAAGCTCGTGCTACATTTGTAGCGGTGCTACATTTGTAGCGTGATTGCAAGCCCCGCTTTCGACGAACGTACCAACCCCTCCGACCGGCGGCACGGGCACGCCCAAGCTTGCCACCAATTCAATGCTTGCTAGGGCCTTGGCAATGTCTGCGCCGATCGATCCAGTCGCCCTCGCCTCCGACCTGATCCGCTGTCCTAGCGTCACTCCCGCCAGTGGCGAAGTCTTCGATGTCCTTGAGGCGGCGTTGAAGCCGCTCGGCTTCGAAGTCCACCGCTGGGTGATGGGCGATGCGCCCGACGGGCCGACGGAGAATATGGTCGCCATTCGCGGCTCCGGCTCGCCGCATTTCGGTTTCGCCGGCCACCTCGACGTGGTCCCTCCCGGCGAGGGCTGGAGCATCGATCCGTTCGAGGCGCGGATCGAGGATGGAGTGCTGGTCGGCCGCGGCGCGAACGACATGAAGAGCGCCATCGCCGCTTATGTCGCCGCTCTCTCGCGTATCGGCGACAGCAAGGGCACGCTTTCGCTGCTGATCACCGGCGATGAGGAAGGCTTTGCCGTCTATGGGACTCCGCGGATCATCGACTGGTTGAACGAGCGCCAGATCCGCCCCGACATGATCCTGATCGGCGAGCCGACGTCGGTCGACCGGCTCGGCGACACGGTGAAGATCGGCCGCCGCGGCTCGGTCAACATGTGGATCGACGTGCCCGGCACGCAGGGACACGTCGCCTACCCGCATCGCGCAGACAATCCGGTGCCCAAGCTGGCGCGGGTCATCGCCGCGCTCGATGCGGTTCACCTCGACGAGGGAACGGACGTCTTCCCGCCGTCCAACCTGGAATTCACGGGGACCGACACTCCGACGCACGCGAGCAACGTCATTCCAGGCTCGGCGACCGCGCAGCTCAACATTCGCTTCAACAACCTGCACAAGGGCGCTGACCTGGTGCGCATGGTCGAGGAGGTCGCCGAGCGCGAGGCTCCTGGAGCGAAGGTCCGCTCGAGAATCTCGGGCGAGGCGTTTCTCACGCCGCCGGGGCCGCTCTACGACGTGATCGTCGAGGCCATCGAGGAAGAGACGGGTGAGAAGCCCGAGCTGTCGACCAGCGGCGGCACCTCGGACGGCCGCTTCCTCATCCAGCTCTGCCCGGTGGTGGACTTCGGCCTACCAAACGCGAGCATGCACAAGGTCGGCGAGCATGCGGCCGTGGAGGACATCCACGCGCTGTCGCGGATCTACGAGCGGATCGTTCGGAAGGTGCTGGCTTAAGCCACCGACTTGGCGCCGCCGGAGACGCTTCGAGTCCAGGCGAGGAACTCGGCCTCGAACATCGGCGCGGAGAAAATATAGCCCTGGACCGTGTCGCAGCCCATTGTCCGGAGGATGTCCGCCTGAGCGATGCTCTCGATGCCCTCGGCGACGACCTCGCATTCGACGCCCTTGATCAGCTGGATCACCGCCTGGACGACGACGCGCGCTTTATCCGATGTCTCGATGTCTGAGGTCAGCGACTGGTCGAGCTTCACCCGGTCGAGCGGCATGGCGCGAAGCCGGGCGATGTTGGAATAGCCCGTGCCGAAATCGTCGATCGAGATTCGCGCGCCATCGTCGCGGAGCGCGGCAATCTCGCCTAGCACCGTGTCGCTCACGTGCATCGCGGCGCTTTCGGTGAATTCGAGCTCGACGAGGGACAGCGGCACCTGCGCGTCGGCGAAGGCCTGGCGCAGCTTGAGGAAGAAGTCGGGCCGGTCGATCTGGCGCGGGCTGACGTTGAATGAGACCCGCCCGTCGAAGCCATGCCCGTGCCATGCGCCGAGCACCGAGGCGACCTCCCCGATCACCCAATCGCCGATCTCGGCGATGATTCCGGTCTTCTCGGCGATCGGAATGAAGGTCGAGGGCATGCGCAGGCCGTCGCGCGGATGCTTCCAGCGCAGCAGGGCCTCGGCGCCGACGACCTCGCCCGTGACCAGGCTCATCTGCGGCTGGTAGGCGAGCAGGAACTCGTCGCGCTGCACGGCGTCGGTCAGCGCCTTCTCGGTCTCGATCTTCTGCTGGTGCTCGGCCGCAAGGTCTGAGTTGAAGACGCAATGCTGGCCGCCGCCCCGGTCCTTCGCCTGGTACATGGCGATGTCGGCTGCGCGCATAAGCGCCTCGACGCTGGTCCCGTGATCGGGCGAGATGGCGACGCCGATCGACGCGCCGATGTCGACTCCGTGGGAGCAGAGCTCGAAGGGCTCGGAAATGGCGACGACCACGCGGCGAGCGACCCGTTCGACCTCGGCCACCGAGTCCACGTCCGGGAAGAACATGGTGAACTCGTCGCCCGCGAGGCGCGCGAGCAGCGGGCGCACCCTGGCGTTGCCGGTGAACTCGGCATTGACGACCACCCGCAGCCGATTGGCGACCATGATCAGCAGCTGGTCGCCGCGGGCGTGGCCGAGGCTGTCGTTGACGTTCTTGAAGCGGTCTAGGTCGACGAACAGCATCGCCGACTTGGTCCCGTCCTTTGCTTCGCCGAGAAGCTTGTCAGCCTCCGAACGGAAATGGAGGCGATTGGGGAGCGAGGTCACCGGATCGTACATGCCGAGCGCATGGGCATTTTCGATCGAGGCTCGAACTTCCGCGAAGAGGGTGTCCACCGCTGCTGCAAGCTTGGGCATCAGCTGCTTCACCGAAGCCGGAGCCGGCGAAACCAGGTCGCCGTCCTCGACCGCGAGCAGGCGCTCGCCGAGAGCGTTCAGGGCCCGGGCGCTCTCGCTGTTCGGCCGTTCCGACGCGATGTAGCTCACCAGCAGACAGAAGGTGCCGGCGGTCAGCGCGGCGAGGATCTTTTCGTCGAGCTCGGTGATGTAGAGGAGCGCGGCGAGGGAGAAGAGGAAGGACGCGACCCCGGCAGCACACGACAGGATCGCGTTGCTGATCTTCTGAGCCGTCGCTGCCTTCATCGTTGAAATGCGCTCCGAGCGGCTGGCCGGTACGCGCCTGCCTATCCGCACGCGTTAAATTAGAGGGGTTAATAAAAGGTCAGCGGCGGCGGAGAACGAGATAGAGGCTGCCGCCTCCGCCGTGGCGCCGGCTGGCGCCCCGAACGGCGGCAATTTTCGACGCATGGCGCGAAGCGGCAAGCCAGTCGTGGACCGCCGCGCGGATCTTGCCCCGCTCGACCGGCGGGTCGCCCGCGCGGTGGTGCCCGGTGATCAGCAGCACGACGCGCTCGCCTTGGTTAATCGCCCGCTCGAGCGCGCGGTCGATCGTGCGCCAGGCCGTGTCCAGGTTCATTCCGTGCAGGTCCACTATCCGGTCCGGCTCGACCGCACCGGTGCGAAGCTTTCGGTTCCAAGTGGAGTCGAGGGTGGCGCGATGCAGATCCTCCCCCGAACGGGGAGGGGGACCGTCGCGCGAAGCGCGATGGTGGTGAGGCCGGCGTGCGGGGCTCCGAGCCCCCTCCACCGCCTTCGGCGGTTCCCCTCCCCCTGTGGGGGAGGATTTGATGTCACGCGAAAGCGGCCGGATGGATGAGGTCACTCGAGCCCAGAGCTCGGCCTCGTCAGGGCTGAGCGGGCGCATTCTGGAGTGCGCCTTTGGGCAGCAGGATCAGCGCCTCGCCCGACGAGGACATCCCGCCGGCAATCGCCACCGCCTCGGGGCCCGCTCCCCAGAAGGTATCGAAGCGGTTGGGTCCCTTGATGGCCCCTCCGGTATCTTGCGCGACCCAGATGCCGCTCGCCTCCGGCCGGTCCATCTTGAGGAAGACCGGCGCTCCAAGCGGAACGAAATTCGGGTCCGCGGCCACGGTGCCGTGCGGGGTCACGGGAACGTTGAGAGCGCCCAAAGGCCCTGCGCCCGTCAGCTCCTTGAAGAAGATGTAGGACAGATTTTCGCGCATCAGCTCCCTCCCCTGCTCGGGATTGGCGCGGATCCAGTCCTTGATCGACTGCATGTTCGCGCCGCCCGGCGGCAGGATTCCGCGGTCCCTCAGCAGCCGCCCGATCGCGACATATTCGCGGCCGTTCTGCCCGGCATAGCCGATGCGCATGATGCTGCCGTCGGGAAAGCGAATGCGTCCCGAGCCCTGGATCTCGACGAAGAACAGGTCGACCGGGTCCTTGGCCCAGGCAAGCTCGAGGCCTTTGCCAGCAAGCGCTCCGTCCTCGATCTGAGCCCTCGTGTAATAAGGGACGCAGGTTCCGGTCTCGTCGACCCGGCCGCGCCCGGTCGTGCCGTCCGGCTGAGTGCAGCGGACGAGGTCGGGCGGCAGCCGATAGATGGGCACGTAGCCGGGCAGCGGTACTCGCGAGCCTTCGATCTCCGGCTCGTAGTAGCCGGTGGCAAAGGCCTTGCCGTCGGCGACGCGCGCCCAATCGAAGCGGTAGTAGAAGAAGCCCGGCGCATATTCCGGAGTGAGGGTGGCGGCTTCGTTGCAGACCCCGGTCCAGCTTTCGGGCGAAGCGAGCAGCGACGTGTCCTGACGCTTGATGACAGCGGGGCAGCTCAGGCGAAAGGCGGCGAGCGCTCTTGCCGCTTCATCCTTGCCGAGCGTCCTCGGCGTTTCCAGGGCGACTCCCGCTGCGCGGGCGTTCGGAAAGGTGACTGGAGGCGCTGGCGTCGGGGCTGGGGCTGGCGTCGGAGTCGGCGCGGGCGCCGGCGGAGCCGTGGGCGGAGGCAGGGTGCGCGCGGCGCAGGCGGCAAGAAACAAGGCTGAAGCGAGCGCTATCGCTCGTGCAGCGATCCTCACTCTTCCTCGTCGGTCTCGATCAGCAGCCAGTTTGGATCGCGCGAGCCGGTGTCGCGGCGGAAGGTCCACAGGTCGCGCGTCTGGACAGCGTCGCTCAGCGAACCGGCGACCACCTCGCCCTCGGAATTGCGCGTGACCGCGGCAATGTCGGCCTCGAACCGGACCGTCACGAGGGCGACGCCTCGCTCGAGCGTAGCCTCTGAAATCACCGCCTGCTCGATCGCGACGAGGCGGTTGTCGAGCTTCAGCCCTTCCTTGTTCCGCTGCTCGACCGCGGCGGAGAAGGTGTCGAACACATGATCGTCCACGTGGCCCTTCAAGGCGCTGAGATCGCCATTCCAGAAGGCCTCGAGGATCATCCGGTAGGCCGCCTTGGCGCCGTCGAGGAAGCGGGCGACATCGAAGCTCGGGTCCGCGGCAAGGATCGCGCGGACCCCGGGTCCCGCCATCGGGAGATAGGCCATGTCGCCGTCGTCCTGCGCGGCGGGCCGGGCGGCCGGCGGCTGGGCCGGGCGCGGCTCGACGCGCGCGTCGGAATCGGCCGGCTTCAGGATCGGCTGCTGCTCATGGCCGGTGCGCTCGCCCAGGACGCTGTAGAGGCGAAGCCCGATGAAAAGGGCGACTAGCGCGAGAATGACGATAACGGTCAAGCTTCGAGTTCCAGTTCTTCAGTTGCGTCCAACATAGTGCGTGACGCGTTAATATTCCAACTCTGCCTAACGCACGAGGTCGGCATTGCGCCCCATATTCGCGACTGCTAGTCGCCACCCGGCAACGCGCCGCGCCCCAAGCGGCTCCCGCGGCAGCTCAAACATTGCAAGGACAGCTTAAATGGCGGACCAGGATGCGACCAATGGCGGCGGCGGCTCGTTCGAGCCGGGCTCCGAGCCGCAGGTTTCCGTACTTGCCCAGTATATCAAGGATTTGTCGGTCGAAAATCCGAGCTCGCCGCAGGTTTACCAGTGGCAGGTCCAGCCGAACCTCGACGTGCAATTCAACATCAACGTCGAGAAGGTCGCGGACGACATTCATGAGGTCACGCTGAAGATCGACGTCAGCGCCCGTTCCGAGAATGGCGTCCATTTCGTGGTCGACCTCAGCTACGCCGGCCTGTTCGGAATCCGAAACGCCCCGGAGGAGGCTCTCCCGCCTTTCCTTCTCGTCGAGGCGCCGCGGCTGATCTTCCCCTTCGCCCGGCAGGTGATCGCCGACGCAGTGACCAACACCGGCTTCCCGCCGCTCCTGCTCGATCCGATCGATTTTACCGGGGCTTATCTGTCGCAGCTCCAGGCCGCGCAGCAGCAGCAAGCCGGCGAGGGCGAAGGCGGCACGAGCGAACCGGCGCCGTCCGAGAGCCCGTCGGAAGCCTGACCGCCGCTCGACGCCGATGAACCTCCACAAGGCGACCGGCACGATCGGCGGGCTGACGCTCGTCAGCCGCGTCGCCGGCTTTGCGCGCGAGATGCTGATGTCCCGCGTGCTCGGCGCGGGCTTCTACACCGACGCCTTCTACGTCTCCTTCCGTCTTCCCAACACCTTCCGCAGGCTTTTCGGCGAGGGAGCCTTCTCCGCCGGTTTCGTGCCGCTCTACAGTCAGCGCCTTCAGGGCCCGAACGGCGAAACGGAAGCGAGGAACTTCTCGGAAGAGGTGCTGGCGGTCTTCCTGCCGACGCTGATCGTCTTCACTGTCGTCTTCGAAGTGCTGATGGGGCCGTTCATCTTCGCCATCACCGGATGGCACGGGGACAAGCTCGCCTTCGGGACCTTCCTGACGCGGATCACCTTCCCCTATCTGCTGCTGATCAGCCTCGTCTCGCTCTTCTCCGGAATCCTTAACAGCATCTCGCGATTCACGGCGGCGGCCTTCGCTCCGGCGCTGCTCAATTTGGCCATGCTGACTGCGTTGATATTCGTCCGCACCGGCGGCGCGATCACAGCCACGGCGGTTGCCGTCGCGGTAACCGTGGGAGGGGTGCTCCAGCTGATCCTGCTGCTCACCGCCTGCAAGCGCGCAGGGATCGTCCTGAAGGTCAGGCGACCGCGGCTGACGCCCGGAGTCCGGCAGTTCATCCGGGTCGTTCTCCCGGCGACGCTGGGCGCGGGCGTCTATCAGGTGAGCGTGTTCATCGACACCTTCTTCCTCACCCGCATCGGGACGGGCGCGGTCAGCTGGTTCAACTACGCCGATCGACTGAACCAGCTTCCCCTCGGCGTCATAGGGGCGGCGCTCGGAACGGCAATCCTCCCGCAGGTCAGCCGCCACGTCGACATCGGCGAGGCCGACAAGGCCGCCCGGGTGCAAGGCCAGGCAGCGGAGCTCGCGATGTTCCTCTGCCTCCCTGCCGCCCTCGCGCTCTGCGCCAGCGCGCTGCCACTCGTGTCCGCGATCTTCGAGGCTGGCCGGTTCAACGCCCGCGACGCGCATTTCACGGCGCTGACGCTGTCGATCGTGGCGCTCGGCCTTCCCGCCTATGTGCTGGTGAAGGTGCTGACTCCCGGCTTCTATTCGAGGCGCGACACGGCGACCCCGGTGAAGACTGCGCTTGCGGTGCTGGTCGTCAACGTTGCGCTGAACTTCGCGCTCATTCCGCCCTTCGGCATCGGCGGCCTCGCCGCGGCCGTGGCGATCAGCTCGTGGCTCAACTGCGCCATCCTGTACGTGATCCTCCATCGCCGCGGCTTCTTCCGGGTCGAGGGCTGGCTCGCATCCAGGATCGCCCGCCAGCTCATCGCGGCGGCAGCGATGGTCGTTGCCCTGGTTGCGATCCGGACGGCCCTGTCGGGCTGGTTCGTAGGCTCGTTCGGCCACCGGGTGCTCGGCATCGCCGCGATCGTCGGCGGCGGAATGCTCGTCTATTTCCCGCTCGTCTGGATCCTTGGCGGAACCGACAAGGAAGGATTCAGGTCCTTGCTCAGGCGCAGGAGGCCCTACACCGATGCCGCCTGACGCCCGGCGCATGCGGGTCGTCTCGGGCATCCAGCCGACGGGCGACCTCCACCTCGGCAATTTGCTCGGAGCGATCCTGCGCTGGGTGAGGATGCAGGACGAGGCGGAGTGCCTGTTCTTCCTCGCCGACCTGCACGCGCTGACCGTCGACGTCGATCCCGAGCAGCTCGCCCGAAGCATCCGCGAAATGGCCGCTGCCCTCATCGCCAGCGGAATCGATCCGAAGAAGTCGATCGTCTTCCGCCAGAGCGCCATTCCCGCGCACTCGGAGCTCGCCTGGATCCTCCAGGGAACCGCACGCGTCGGCTGGCTCAACCGGATGACGCAGTGGAAGGACAAGGCGGGGAAGGACCGCGAGGGCAAATCGGTCGGCCTCTTCACGTATCCCGTGCTGCAGGCGGCCGACATCCTGCTCTACAAGGCGACGCACGTGCCCGTCGGCGAGGACCAGAAGCAGCATATCGAGCTGACCCGCGACATCGCGCTCAAGTTCAACAATGACTTCAACGTCGACCTGTTCGTTCCTCCCGAGCCTTATATCGGCGGCGGGACGGCGGCGCGCGTTATGAGCCTTCGCGACGGCCGCTCGAAAATGTCGAAGA
>DASVXR010000044.1:0-7018 GCA_036392595.1 Sphingomicrobium sp. | reverse complement strand
CGAGGAGGTGCGGCTGCGCCTCCATGACTCCGCCGCCCATTGCGATTCGCCGCGGCGCTGCGGCGCAGACGATGACGTGGCAAAGCTGGGCCAAGGTCCAGGCGACAGAATTCCAAATGGGATCGTCGGGCCCGAGCTCCCTGATCCCATCGCCCAGGCGCGCCTCCAGCGAAGAGCCTGAGCCGAGGCCTTCGACGCAGTCGCCGTGATAGGGGCAGGAGCCCGGCCAGTCGTCGCCGGGGAAGCGCGCGACACGAACGTGGCCCAGCTCGCAATGCGCAAAGCCGCGCGTCGGTTGACCGTTGGCGATGAGGCCGACGCCGACGCCGGTGCCGACGGTCACATAAGCGAAATCGCCGAAACCGCGGCCGGACCCCCAGCGCATCTCGGCGAGGGCTGCGCCGTTGACGTCGGTGTCGAATGCGACAGGCACGCCGGCGGCCTGCTGCAGCCTCGGAGCGACGGCGGTATCCGCCCACCCGGGCTTCGGCGTGTTCAGGACTGACCCGTAATTCGGCGAACTCCGGTCCGTGTCGATCGGCCCGAAGCTCGCGATTCCGAGCGCGTCGAAGCCCTGCCCGCGCTTCCAACCGCCCAGCAGGTTTTCAATGCGGCCCAAGGTCTCGTCCGGCGCGGAGGTCGGGATGACCTCGCGCGCAAGGACCCGCCTGTCGCCGTCCGCCAATATGGCGACGCACTTGGTCCCGCCGAGTTCGACGCCGGCATAAATCACCGGCCGCGGCTAGCTTGATCGACTTGCTGCGGCAAGCAGCGCTCGGCGGCGAATAAACAACCGGAAATGTCGCTTTCTTATCGGCGCATCGCCCAATATGTCCGGACGATGCGAACCTCATTCGATTCTGGAGACCTTCCCATCGACGGGCCCGGCGGCTCCGCCGCGGCAGGCGCGCCCGCGTCCGGCGCCGGATACTATTGCAACCCAATTCTCGACGAGGATTTCCCCGATCCCGCCGTGATCCTGGCGGCCGACGGATATTATTATGCCTATGCCACGCAGACACTGCGCGATGGACAGTGGATCAACATCCAGGTCGCGCGCTCGAAGGACCTGCTTCACTGGGAGCAGCTCGGCGACGCTCTGCCCGAAAAGCCAGACTGGGCGCGGACGACGCAGGACTTCTGGGCGCCGAGCGTCATCTTCGATGGCTCGACCTACTTCATGTATTATTCGGCGACGCCGGACGACTGCCGCGAGGGGCCAGACCATGCGCTTGCTGTCGCGACGGCAGCGTCTCCGGCCGGACCGTTTGTCGATGTGGGACGGCCGCTGCTTGCGGGCAAAGGCTTCCACAATATCGACCCGATGGCGTTCGACTGCCCGGTCACGGGCAAGCACCTGCTCTACTGGGGCTCCGGCTTCGAGCCGATCAAGGTGAGGGAGCTGGGCGCCGACCGGATGTCCTTCGCCCCCGACAGCCATTCGATCGACCTCATCTGGCCGAACGGAAATGGCTTCCCAAGGCTGGTCGAAGCGTCATGGGTGATCCACCACGACGGCTTCTTCTATCTCTTCTATTCGGGCGACAATTGCTGTGGGCCCGATGCCGAATATGGAGTGATGGTCGCCCGTTCCGAGAGCGCCACGGGGCCGTTCGAGACGCTGGAGGAAGCCAAGGGCGTGCCGCACAGCCTGATGCTGTTCAAGAGCGATCGCTGGCTCGCGCCGGGCCACAATTGCATCGTCGACGACAAGACCGGGCAGGAGTGGATTCTCTATCACGCGATCGACGTGAACATGCCGCGCCAGCGTCAGGAGGACGAGATCAACAGCCGCCGGATCCTGATGATCGACCGGATCGAGTGGCGCGACGGCTGGCCGCACGTCGGCACTCCCTCGGACGAGCCGCGAGAAGCGCCGGTCACCTAGACGGCGCAGCGAGCGGGGATTCGTCGGCCGCCTGGGCGTCGCTCGGGTCGGCGCCGAAGCTCATGCCGAACGCGAGCAGCGCGAGCATCGCTCGGCTGCCGACGCGGTGAATTCGCCGTTCGAGCCGCTCGTTGTCGGCCTGAAAGTGAGCGGCGATCTCCTGCTTGACCGAGTCGCTCGCCCGGGTTTGCCCGCCTTCCCTCGTGTCCGCCCAGGAGAGGAAATCATTGAGGCGAAGCGAATGCAGGCCGGTCAGCCGCTTGATCATCGCAACCGCGGCTCGAGCCGGGCGGGGCGGGTCCTTCTGCAGCTTCCACAGCCAGCTCGTGCGGCGCTGCCTCGCCGCGTTGATCCGCGGAAACTCGGTGCGGCCGTCGTCGGGGACCCCAAGGAAGTCGAGGATATCGAGATAGGTCGAGCGCGGATCGCGCGACCAGTCGCGGAAATGGAGGACGCGGATCTGCTCTTCCGGGAAATGTTCGTAGAAGCGTTCGACCTGCTCGGCAAAGGAGCCTGCCTCCACATAGTCGAGCAATTTCGGATCGCGGCAGTAGGGACCGGTGTTCGTCTCGTCGCGCTTGCCGGAAAGCCGCCATGCCGTCTCGAAATCGGTGATGACCTCGTCCTTGTTGAAGACCATCTGGTTGTGGAGCGATGGGAGGTAATCCTGCTGGTCGCGAACGAAGATGATGACCTTCGCGTCCGGATTGAACTGGCTGATGTTCCGGGCGGCGACGCGCGACTGGAGGTAGCGGACCGAGCCCTCGCCGATGATCTTCTTGTTTCCGGCCCCGGCGAACAGGGCGAGATATCGTTCTTCGCTGGTGAAATTGTTGAAACCCGGCCGCTTGGGCACGTCGTCCGAGAAGTAGTGCGGCTCCTTGATCGAGGGAAAGAAGATGTCCGGGTGGGTGCTCAAATACTGGACCCAAGCCGTGGTCCCGCATTTCGGCGCCCCGACAATGAACAGATTGGGCTTTCTCCTCATTGAAACTCGACTCCCCAGTACCGAGCCACGCCAGCACAGCGGCGCGTCACAGGGTCAATAGCCCTTTCATAGGAACGATGCGAGAAACATGCCGCAGAACTGTTCCAAAATTGGACAGGTTAGTGTCTTGCGCCAACGGCCCGCGCTTCTCGCTGCGGCGAGGAGCCGGCGAAGAGCGAGCGCTGCACCTGGAATTCCTCCAGCAGGCGCTCGTCGACGTGGCGGCTGCCGTCGGCGACGACGGTCGAGAAGAGGCCGGTCTCGGCGTGGCGTGAATTGTCCCAGCCGGGGTAGGCGGTGACCGGGTACCAGCAGATGCCGCGTATGTCGGCGCCGCGGCTCATCGCGTCGCGCACCTCGTTGCAGACATAATGGAGCCAGCTCGGCTTTCCGGTTCCCTCGGCGCCCGTTTCGGACAGGAAGATGGGCTTCTTGTAGCGCTCGGCGACCTCGAGGAGCATGTCGGCGAGGGGTCGATATTCGTGGTGGCCCATCGGGATCGTCGGGCCTTTGAAGTACCATTGGTTGTGCGGGTAGAAATTCCACCCGAGCACATCGACCAGCGAGGGATCGCCGCCGAGCTCGGGCCGAGCGAGCCCGACGATCCAGTCATAGGCCTCGTACATGCCCTGGAGGTTGCGCCGAGCCGCAAGGACGGTCCGGCGTCGGCGATCGTGGGGGGCGATGTGGATCAGCGGCTCGGCCCAGACGATGGTCGATTTGGGCCAATGCTGCTTGATTGCCTTTGCCGCGCTGATCGCCGTCCTGATGAGCTGGTTCTTGAACCAGCCGCGCTGCTCCGGGCCGACGCGCGGGAAATAGCCGTCGTCGACCGCCCAGGAGATGAAGTTGATCTCGTTCAACGGGCAGACGAGTGGCGGGCGGCCGGTGACCGACTGGCGGACTTCGAGCGCGGCCAGCGCGAATTCCGTGAAGCGGTCGGGGAAGTCGGGCGCGGCCTGGTCCACGCAGTCGGGCGAGCCGTAGTGGAACAGGTCCCAGATGACCTGGACCCCCGCCTCTTCGGCGGCCTCCAGCATCGGCAGCCAGCTCGACCAGTCATATTTGCCGGGCGTCTTTCCGATCAGGTGCCAGCGAAGGCCGTCGCGGAGCGTGGTGAACCCGTACTTCCGGCACAGGCGGTAATCGTTGAGCGCATGCTTGTCGTGCGCCGTCGCCTTGATGAGGTCGAGGCGCACTCCATCGCGCCGCCTGTGCGACGAGCATTCGAATCCGGCCTGGAAAAAGCTTTCGAACGTATCGGCGGTCATTTGAGCGCCCCAACGAACTCGCCCGACTTAAGTTCGAGTGACGCGACCGGCAAGCCTTGCGCGGGAACGATCCGTTCGGCCCTGCATCCAATGGCGCATCAAGGAGAGTGAGATGGGTGCGCAAGGTGCAGCGTCGGGACCGGATTTCTCGGCCGGAATCCCGATCGACGATATTCCCGAGGGGAAAACGGTCGCCGGCAGGGTCGGCGACGAGCCCGTTCTGCTGTCGCGATTCGACGGCGAGCTGGTCGCGGTAAGCGGAGGGTGCACCCATTATGGCGCTCCGCTCCGCGACGGCCTCTTCGACGGCGAGACGGTGCGCTGCCCCTGGCACCATGCCTGCTTCAGCCTTCGCACCGGAGCGGCGCTGCGCGCTCCCGCGCTCGATCCGCTCGATCGCTGGCAGGTGGACGTGGAGGGGGGCAGGGCCTTCGTCCGGAGCAGGATGGACGCTGCGCCGGGCCCCGGTGGAGCTGCGCCGGCGGAAGTTGAGCGCGTGGTGATCGTCGGCGGGGGCGCAGCGGGCCTCGCCTGCGCCAGCGAGCTTCGGCGGCTTGGCTATGCGGGCGCGATCACGATGGTGAGCGCCGACAACGATCCGCCGTGCGACCGGCCGAACCTGTCCAAGGACTATCTCGCGGGGACGGCGCCCGAGGAATGGCTGCCGCTCCGCCCAGCGGATTGGTACGAGCAGAACCGTATCGAGCTGAGGCTCGGGGCCGAGGTGCAGCGAATCGATGCCGCGGAACGCCGGGTGCACCTGGGTGGCGCCGAACTCCCCTACGACCGGCTGCTGCTCGCGACCGGCTCGGAGCCCAACCGGCTGCGCGAGCCGGGCTTCGATGCGGACAATGTCTTCACCTTGCGGTCGCTGACCGATGCGACCGCAATCGCGGAGCAGGCGAAAGCGGGCGGCCGGGCGGCGATCGTCGGGTCGAGCTTCATCGGCATGGAGGCGGCGGCGGCGCTGCGGAAACGCGGCGTCGAGGTGACGGTCGTCGCGCCGGAGCATGTGCCGTTCGAGCGCGTCTTCGGCGCCGAGATCGGAGGCTGGCTTCAGCGGCTACATGAAAAGAACGGCGTCCGCTTCCACCTCGGGACGGTCGCTTCGTCGCTGGAGGGACGACAGCTGAAGCTGGCGAACGGAGAGAGTGTCGAGGCGGATTTCGTGCTCGTGGGCATAGGCGTCCGCCCGCGCGCCGAGCTCGCGCAGGCGGCGGGCATTCCGGCCGACGGAGCGGTGCCGGTGGATGCTTTCCTCGAGACCTCGCTGCGGGGCGTGTTCGCGGCGGGCGACATCGCGGCTTATCCGGATGCGCTGACCGGCGAACCGGTGCGGATCGAGCATTGGGTGCACGCCGAGCGGCAGGGGCAGATCGCCGCTGCAAACATGCTGGGGCAGCGGAAAAGGTTCGACGCCGTGCCTTTCTTCTGGACCGAGCAATTCGGAGTGGCGCTGCGGTACGTTGGCCATGCGAGTAGCTGGGACCGCGTCGAGGTCGACGGCGATATCGAGGGCGGCGACTTCATCGCTCGATATTATGAGGGCGGCGACCATCGCGCCTCGGCGGCGGTGGGACGCGACCTCGAGATACTCGAGGACGAACGGGGCTTCGAACGGATGATTGCCGACAAGTCCGCGAAAAGCGGGGAACCCCGCGAGACTGCCGGCATCGAATCAGCGTGAATGATGTGGGAGGCGTCCGTGGAGCTTAGCGAGTTCAGTGCATTCGAGGTCTGTCCCTCGGACGATGTGGAGGAAGCCCCACCGGCGCTGCGGCGCCCGCGAATGGACATAGAAGAGGCGATCCGGACGCTGATCGCGGCGGCCGGCGACGATCCAGACCGCGAAGGAGTTCGGGACACTCCGGCGCGCGTGGCGCGGGCCTATCGCGAATGGTTCGCCGGTTATCACGTCGATCCCAAGGCGCTGCTCAGCCGCGTCTTCTCGGAGGCCGAGGGCTATGACGAGACCGTGCTGCTGCGCGACATTCCGCTGGTTTCGACCTGCGAGCACCACATGGCGCCGATCACCGGCAGAGCGCACGTCGCCTATCGGCCGAACGGGCGCGTCGTCGGAATCTCCAAGCTCTCGCGCCTGGTGGACGCTTATGCTCGCCGGCTTCAGCTCCAGGAGCGGCTGACCAACCAGATCGCGCATGCGCTCGACGAGGTGCTGGAGCCCAAGGGTGTGGCGGTAGTCATCGAAGCGACGCACGGCTGCATGACGACGCGCGGAGTCAACCAGCATGGAGTGTCGATGGTGACCAAGTGCTGGCTTGGCGAGTTCAAGTCCGACCCCCATTTGAGGCGCGAGCTCATGGAGTCGATCCAGGGCTGCGGCGGCCGCTAGGCGCGAAGAGGGACGGATGAGCGCACAGGCGAAAATCGATTATGAGCGGCTCGACGATGCGAAGCTCGCGAGGCTGGTCGCGAGCCGCGACACGGCGGCCGTGCGCCTCGTCACGATGCGCAACAACCAGCGGCTGTTCCGCGCGGCCTGGAGCATCCTCAAGGACCGCAGCGAGGCCGAGGACGCGGTGCAGACCGCCTATCTCAAGGCCTTCGCGGCGATCGGCGAGTTCGAGGGCCGGTCCTCGCTTTCGACCTGGCTCACCCGCATCGCGATCAACGAGGCGCTGATGCGGCGCCGTGCCGCCAAGCGCCGACGCGCGCAGCTGGAGGAGGCATCGGTGAGCATCCTCGACGATTATCGGGAGCAGCTCATGCGTGGTTCAATGAGCGGCAGTGCGCCGGACGCGGACGTGGTTCGAGCGCAGATACGCAGCCTGCTGGAAAGCGCCGTCGGGCAACTGCCGGAGGAATTCCGGCCGGTATTCGTCCTGCGCGAGATCGAAGGGTTGAGCATCG
>DASVXR010000043.1:0-8679 GCA_036392595.1 Sphingomicrobium sp. | reverse complement strand
CGACCGTCCCGCCTTCAAGCCGGATCAGCTGCGCGCCGGGAGTGCTGCCGATCAGGCCGACATCGTGCGTCGCGACGACGACGGTCGTGCCGAGCTGGTTCAGCGCCGTGAACAAGTGCAGCAGGCGCGCGGCCATCTCGTCGTCGACATTGCCGGTGGGCTCGTCGGCGACGAGCAGCTCGGGTCGGTTGATCACGGCTCGGGCAATCGCGACGCGCTGCTGCTCTCCGCCGGAGAGCGTCGGCGGCCTTGCGCTCGAACGGTCGGCAAGACCCACCCAGGCGAGCATCTCGCGCACGGGGCCCTCGACCTCATCCTCGCTCTTGCCCGCGATGCGCAGCGGAAGCGCGACATTGTCGAAGGCGGAGAGGTGGCGGATCAGCCGAAAGTCCTGGAACACGACGCCGATCCTTCGCCGGTACTGGGGGAGGGCGTCGCGCGGAGCGCTGCTCAGTTCCTCCCCGAACAGGCTGATCCGCCCGCGCGTCGGCCGCTGCGCCAGGTAAAGGAGCTTCAGCAGCGACGTCTTGCCCGCGCCCGACGGCCCGGTGAGGAAATAGAAGCCGCCGCTGCCCAGCCGGAAGTCGAGGTCGCGAAGCACCTCGGCGCCGGTGCCGTAGCGCAGCCCCACGCTGTCGAATTCGGCGATCGCGGCCAGAAGCTTCCCCTCCCACGCGTCCAACGGCTGGCCCCCTCGGCGCATCGCCTTGCCAAGCCTGACACATTCCTGTTTACCGTGAAGTCATCGTCCCGAAAGAGGGCAATTCACGCAATGATCCTCACCTGCCCCAACTGCGGCACTCAATATGTGGTGAAGGACGGGGCCATTCCGCCGCAGGGGCGGCAGGTCCGCTGTGCCTCCTGCAAGCACAGCTGGCACCAGGATCCCGACCCTGTGCCGGCGATGGAGCTCCAGCCTTCGATGGAAGCGCAGCCCGCGATGGAGGCGCAGCCGGGGATGGAGGCGGAGACCGAGCGCCGCGAGGAGGACGAGAGCTTCGCCGAGGCGACCATCATCGATCCGAGGAGCGGACCCGAAGCCGAAGAACGGGCCTATGAGGAGGCCGTCATCGACGAGGCGGAAGCGGAAGCTCCTCCCGCGCGTCAAGAGGAAAGCGCGGCCGAAGCTCCGCCAGCCAAGGCCTCCATCCCGCATCCGCAGACCGTCGAAGCCGTCGCTGAACAGGAGGACTGGCGCGAACCGCCCGAGGAAGAGGCGCAAGACGACGAGTTCAGCCCCTTCCCGACACAGGACGAGGTCGAGCCGAGGCGACGGAGCCCGGTTCTCGCGATCCTGTTCATCGTGGTTTTCGTCGCGGCGCTCGCCGCGGCCTTCTGGTTCTTCGCTCCGCCTGAATGGAAGGCGAAGGTCGGCCTCGGCGGGACGGGTGCCAGCCCGCTCGCGCTCGTCACCACGCACATGGACCGGCAGCGGCTGGAAAGCGGTAACGAGCTGCTCACCGTCACTGGAAGGGTCATCAACCCGACGAGCAAGGAACAGGCGGTTCCGCCGCTCCGGGCGCAGCTCAAGACCAGCAGCGGGAAGGTGGTCTACAGCTGGACGATCGCGCCGCCTGCGCGAACGCTTCCGGCTGGTGCTAGCGCCAGCTTCAACAGCGCCGAGGTCAACGTTCCCCCGGGCGGTGACGAGCTGACGATCACGCTCGGCGCGGGCGCCTAGCTCACTCGAATTCGACCAGTCTCGCCGGCTGAGGCCCGCTGTCGGTCCGGACGACGGTGGTCCTGACGGGCGGGATATTGGTGCCGGCGTTCCGATCCCATTGGATCCGCGCGGCCGAAACGACCCGCATCGTCGCGCGCGCCTGGACGATCGGCTGGACGGCCGGTGCCGCCACATTTTGCGGCAGCGCGGAAGCGATTGAGGCGGCGACGATAAGCAACATAACGCGACGGGTAACGCGTTCGGCCGGCAATGGTAAATACGGCATTAGGAATTGTGCCGTTATGGACCGGATTGCCCGGCGCCGCGGCGGCATTGCGCCGCTCCGGGGGCTTTGCTAGAGGCGCCCGCCTTGCCAGTGGCGGCGGTATCCAACGCCTCCTACATTTCATGACGTGCGGTCGTGGCGGAACTGGTAGACGCGCAGCGTTGAGGTCGCTGTGGCCGAAAGGCCGTGGAAGTTCGAGTCTTCTCGACCGCACCATCGAAATCGTGAAGCAGAGCTTCAGGCCAGTCCGGGGGACTGGCCGGCGATTTCGATCGGCCCGGACCTTGGCCGGGCCGCGCGCGGCTCAATCACTCCGAATTGGAGCCTTTACTTCGTGGCCCTGCTCGCGCCGGCCGACGCAATCACCGCGTCCGGCCTCACCCGGATCGCCCCCAGCCGCACGACCGCCTTGTCGGGACTGATGTCGAGCGAAGCGCCGAGCTCCGGCGAGATCCTCGCGGCCGTCGCTGACGCCGCGGCGATTCGAATCGAATAATGGCCGTAAGCGACGCGCTCGAACAGGAAGAAGCCGTCGAAGTCCGTGCGCGTCGTCGATACCACTCGTCCGGAGGGGTCGAGCAGCTCAAGGTCGAGGCCTTCAAAGCCGGTCCCGCCGTCCTTCACAATCGCGCCCTCGATGTCGCCGCCGCCGACCAGGCCGATCTCCACCTCGGCCGGGACGCCCGGACGCGGGACCACGACCTGGAGCGCCTTCCTGGGTACGAGCATCGGGTCGGACAGGCTCGACTCATCGACTCCGACGGTCATGGGCGTGAAGGGCGTGAGGCCGGCGATCATCACCGAGCCCTTGCCGTTGGTCGGGAAGTCCGCCTGCTTCGTGCCCGTGGTGACGAGCGCGCCCTTTTCGACCGGCTCCGAGGCGTCGTGGACGCCGTTGCCGTTGAGGTCGCGATAGACCGTGGCGTGCACCGACCCCGCCGAGGCCAGCGGCAGTCTCGACAGAGTGAAGCCGCCGCGCGGGTCGAGCGAGAAATTGAGGTTGATCCCGAAGGCGAGAGCGCCGTTGGTCGCCGCTTCGCCGGTCAGCGCCAGAGCGAAACGGTCGAGCCTCTCGATATGCGAGATCCTTGCGCGTCCCTGCCGGGCATTGGCGTCGTAGACCAGGTCGCCCTCCCAATCGACGTGCTCGCTCGCCGACCAATAGGCCGAAAGCTCGGCGCTTCGAAGCTTGGCGGCCGGGGACATGTCGAACTCGGTGGTTCCGCGCAGGCGCACGTCGCGGACGCGGCCGGTCCCCATGAACTCCAGGCTGAGCTCCCCGGGGGCCTGGACGCCCGAGGCGAGGAACTGCTTGCGATAGTGCATGGCGGTGGAGAGATTGAAGCGCGCGAGATTGGCCGACAGGCGCGCGACCGAGTCGAGCTGCCTGGACCCGTCGCCGCGCTGCGACCAGCGGGCGTCGGCATGTGCCGGAAGCACTGCCCGGCCGAACTTCAGCGGAGCGTCGAGCGACAGGCGATAGTCGCGCAAATCCTCGATCCGGCCGCCCTGCAGGTTGAAGTCGTGCGCCGCGAGGGCTTCCCCGCTGACGTTCACCGGGCCGATCTTCCCGAGCACCTGTGCCCGCGCGGCGGTTCCGCCCGTGGACTCACGCGCTCCGCCAAGCTCGAACATCGCCAGGCCGATCGACCGGCGAACCATCGCTTCGAGGAAGCTCACTCGCCGGCCGCCGATCAGCATTATGCGCGTCAGGGCGCCCACCGACGTTCGATCGTCGATGCCATGCTCGAGCGACAGCGTGGCCTGCGCGTCTGGCAGATCGGTGCCGTCGGGCGGCCGGTGCAGCGTGAAGATGTCGCGGCCCGGCTGGTTGAACCCGGCCCAGTACCAAGTCTTCCCGGGCGGGACATTGTCGAGCCCGACGTTGATCAGCTCCTCGCGGGTGCGGATCTGGCCCTGCGGACCGTAAAGCACGATCCGGAGCCGGTTTTCGCCATAGAGGAGTTGCACATCGTCGAACACGTAGCGCTGGTCCGAGCCCGCCTTGGCGAAACCCAGCAGTTCGTCGTTGCGATAGATTTCCGCTTCCCAGCCGGTCGGCAGGTCGCCTTCGAAATGACTTCGGTCGAACGCCGTCTGAGTCGTGAGCGGGCGATTGGTGATGACCGCTCCGCGCCCGCGCGCCGCGGTGCCGGTCAAGCGGCTGTCGAACCCTTCGACATCGCCATATCCGAAATGCGTGGCCTTGGCGGGCCCGAGCAGCTGCCCATCCGGGTCCGAGCGATAGGCCCGAAGCCGCAGCCATGCCGGCGTTCCTTTGCCGGTCGTCGCGAACTGCGCGTCGTACGACTGCCGCGCGATCTCTCCGGCGGCATAGACCGAGGACTCGCTGTCGAAGCGAATGCCGTCGTTGGGGCGGCGGGTGACGCCCGTGCTAACGACGAAATCGACCGCCGGCGCGCGCCACATCCGGTACGGGATCGGCACCTGGGGAAGCAGGGAGAGGTCGAACCGCGCGGGCTTGAGGCGTTGGGCGCGCATCTGCCGCTCCGTCGCCAGCTCGACAGGGAGCTTCTCGTCGGACTGAAGGAGGAGCGTCGAGCCGGAGGTCACCGGCCTGATTCCGATTCCGAACCAGCGCGAGAGAGCGGAGGTCTGGACGCACCAGCCTTCCGGGGTCTCGCGGATGGTTCCAGGGGCGATCCTCTCCGATTTTGCGCCGTAGCTCGCGCTCATCGCGGCATAGTCGAGGGTAATTCGGTTGCTTTCCTTGAAGGCCCAGCCGCTCGCTTTCTTGCCCGCCGCGTCGATATGGATGGGCACGTCGAGTGTCGCCACGAAGTCCCTGAAGATGACGCACGTCCCCTCCGGAGTTTTGTAGGCGCGGACCCCCTCGCCGAGCCGGAGCTGGCGAATGTCGACGTCGAGGAAGAATTGTTCGTCGGGATCGGCGGTCCAGGCCGGCGCGTCCGCCCGCACGGCGGAAGCCGCGATGCCGGCGCTGGCGCAGGACGCCAGCAGCATCGCGGCTTTGCACAGCCAGGGGCGGCGGGCCGACATGTTCCTGCTCCGAGCGCCTTCGACCTAGCGGAGCACGGCCTGGGTTTCGGCGAGCGTTTGCCGGCCGTCGTCGTAGATCTCCACATATTGGACGGTCACCGGGCCGGAGAGATCGCCCTTGAAATTCTCATCGACCGGGACCGCGACGTGGCGCGTGTTGATCTCGGTGTAGACGGCGACGGTTCGATTTACCGCGATCGGATCCTTGACCCCGGGCTTCAGCACTCGGACTTCGCCGAAGGTCGACCGGCTGCCGGTCCGGCTGAGGTCCAGCGCAACGACGGGCTTGCCGCCCTTCTTCTCCAGCCGGACATTGGAAATGCCCGCCGTGGCCTGCAGGTTGCCCAGCCGCACGATCACCGGAATCGTCACTCCGTAAATGGGAATGAGCCGCAGGTGCACGCCCGTCGGCTCGCTCGAGGGAGCGCCCACCGGAGTGGGCGGCGGCACGGCGCGGAACAGCAGATGCACCCGATATTCGCCGTCGGGCAGCCCCTGCGGCGCGCGTGCCGCGATCCGGATCGATTGTGGCTCGTGCGGCGCCAGCGTCACCCGGCGCGGCGCATAGACGATCATGTCGGCCGCGGCCTTTTCCTCGGCGTTGGGCTCCGTGACCTCGGTGAGGTCGCCCTCGCTGGTCATGCGCCGGAACTCGACCGAGATGCGATAGGTCGCCGGCTCGTCGCCGACATTGTTGAGCACGATTTCCGTGGCCCTGCGTCCGTCGAGCACAAGCCGCGTGGGAGCGACGAGCAGGTCGCCCACTCCAGCCTCAGCCGATGTTGCAAAACCTCCGAGAGAGGCAGCGGCCAGCGCCACTGCCGCAAGCTTACGCGTCCACCGAGCCATTTCAGGCGATCCCCCAACTTTGCTCCAATGTGGAGCGGTCGCCCGGGTCTTTGCTCAAAATGGTTTATTTTCGGTCAACCATGGCCGTTTAAGCGACACTGCGGCCGCAAAGGCGCTGACGATTATTGGTATTCAGCCGTGACGTTGAACGTACCGACATAGTCTCCCGACGCCGTGCTGCCGTTCAGCGCGATGCTTCCGCCAATCGAGAAGGTAATCCCCGGCTGGCCTGAATTTGGGAGCGTGACCTGACCGGGGGCGTCAGGAACGAGGGTCAGAGTCTTGGTCGAATCCGACTGGTTGATTAGGGTCACATTGGGTGCGTTGATGAGCACCACCATCTTGTTGGTCCCGCTCACAAAATATTTGGCCGGCTGCACGGCTCCCGTGCAAAGCAGGTTGGAATTGGTGCAGCTAAGCACGCCGGCCTGCGAGATTGCGACCGTCGCCGACCAGCTTCCGGGCGTCAGGCTGATAGAGCCCAGGTCGAGGTCCTGGACTCGGACGAGCTCGAGAGGTTTGACGACCGAGCCGGTGACCGCGGCGGTCTGCGTAACGGCCCGCGCGGGCGCAGCTGCGACAATGGCGGCAAGGGCCAGGCAGAGCGCCACAGATCGGACAAGATGACGCATGGAGAGGTCCCGCTTCCGCACCGGCTGCGCGGTCTGCACCGAAATGGTTTATTTTTGGTCAACCATGATCGGGAAACGCGAACAAGAAAGGGGCCGCCGAAGCCGGCGACCCCTTCCCAAGAACAGCGGCTAAACCGCCAAACGCTTACTGATATTCAGCGGTCAGCGCGAACGTGCCGGTATAGTCACCGTCCGGAGTCGTGTTGCTGATCGTGACCGATCCGCCGACGCCGAAGTTGTTGCCCGGAGCGCCGGAGTTGGTGAGCGTCACCGTCGCCGCGTGGTCGGGCGTCAGCGTGAGAGTGCTGGTGCCATTGCTCAGAGTCACCGGAGACGAGGCGATCTTGACGATAGCGTTGTTCGAACCCTGCACGTTGTAGATCGCGCGCTGCGGAGCGCCCGAGCAGACGACATTGCCGCTGCCGCCATCGCAGCTGAAGACATTGTTGCGGTCGACGCTCACCGTCGCCGTCCAGGTGCCGGGACCGAGCACGACCGTGCCAAGATCGAGGTTCTGCGTGCTCTTGAGCACCAGGCCCTGAAGGATCTTCACGTGCGCGGTAGCATTCGGGTTGGCATTGACCAGGCCATAAGCCGCGGCCGGAGTGGCCGTGAACGTCAGCGCGGCGACCGTCGCACCGAGCGACGCCATACGAAGCAAATTCTTCATGGTTCAATTCCCCTTGGTTCAACTCTAACCGGCTGCCCGACGCTGGTCCGGTCATCCGTGCCGCGGGGATTAACCAACTCCGCTTACGGCTTTCCTCAAGGGAGTGGTAAACGGCGCCTTAGGCTTTTCTCCAAAACGGAGCAGTCTTCACAGATATTCAACGGCGATCGGAAAGTCGCCGCGATAGTCGCCGTCCGAATTGCCGCTGATGGACAGCCGTCCGCCGAATCGGAAGGTCAGCCTGCCGGCCGAATCCAGTCGGGGAAGCGAGGGTAGGTCGCTGACGACCTGGTCGAAGGTCATCTGGCCGCCGCTCAGGGAATAAAGAACGATCCTGCGGGGGAGCTCGATTCGAAGCGCCCGGCCAGGCTCGCCGCGGATCGTCGCCGTTCCCGGCATCGCCCTGGCGCTCACCTCCGTGACAGCGCCCTGGGCGCTGCTCGACCCGTCGGGCCGAATCGTCACGGCGCCTTGACCCCAACCCGACAGGATCAGCCGGTCGAAGTTTAGGCTGGTCTCGATTTCGAGCTCGACCGGCTGGCCGTCCTTCGCCTCGTCGCGGGTGCCGCTCGGCGTCGCGCACAGGCGGCATTGGGCGAGCGCCGGTCCGTCCGTCGCCGTCGCAAGGCACGCCATCGCAAGCGCTATCGGGAGCAATCTGGACCCTGCCATTGCGCCGCTCTATCGGGCGAGACGCTAAAACAGGGTTAATCCACGGCTAACCTCCGCTGTTGGAGAGACCAGCTATTGTCGCAACCGCGCTGAATTTCTAAGCCAACCCCCTAAATGGCCCGCCAGCCCACCGCCTCGTCCGGTCGCTCGACTTTCAGGGCCATCCTGAAGACCCTTGCCTATTCAGCGATCCTCGGGCTGCTGGCGCTGGTCGTCGCCGTCGCCGTCGCAACCGCCTATCTCCCCAGCTATTCGGAGCTGACCAAGCGCAACGACCTAGGCCAGATGATCCGGGTCCGCGCCGCCAACGGCCAGGTGCTGGTCTCATTGGGCCCGAGCTTCGGCAAATGGCTCCCCTACGACCAGATACCCCCCGAGATGCGCGCGGCGATGATCTCGACCGAGGACCGGCGGTTCCGCAGCCACCCGGGGGTAGACCCGATCGGCATCGGGCGGGCGATCACCTCGGCCCTGTTCGGAGGCCACCGGGTCCGCGCTACCTCGACCATCACGCAGCAGCTCGCCCGCAACATCTTCCTTACCAACAGCCGGAGCGTCACGCGCAAGATCAAGGAAGGCATCCTCGCCCTGGCGCTGGAGCGCAAATTCTCGAAGGACCAGATCCTCGAGCTGTACCTCAACCGCGTCTATTTCGGCGGCGGCGCCTACGGAGTCGATGCCGCGTCGCGCAAGTTCTTCGGCCACGGCGCCGACCACCTGAGCCTCGGCGAGGCGGCAATCGTCGCCGGCCTGGTCAAGGCGCCGTCCAACTATTCTCCCTCGGCCGACGTCGAGGCGGCACGGTCGCGGTCCGGCATTGTGCTTCAGACGATGGTCGCGAACGGCTTCATCGACGCGCCGACCGCAGCGGCGGTCGATCCGGCGG
>DASVXR010000042.1:0-12359 GCA_036392595.1 Sphingomicrobium sp. | reverse complement strand
GGGCGAGCAGCAGCTGACCATCGCCGTTCCGCCGCCGCGGAAACGCGCCCGACGCCAGCGCTTCGACGGCCCGCCCGATCCCTTGTTCGACGCGCTTCGCGAAGCCCGGCGGAAGCTTGCCGCCGAAGCTGGAGTTCCTCCCTACGTCATCTTCCACGACTCGACCTTGCGCGAGATCGCCGCGCGTAAGCCCAGCAATCTCAATGAGTTGAGCGCGGTGCAGGGCGTCGGCTCGGTCAAGCTGAAGCGCTACGGAGAGGCGATGCTCGCCGCCCTTTCGACCAACGGCTGATATTCAGGCTTGCGTAAGCGGCGACTCGGTCCAAAGGCGGAAATCACAGTTTTCTAAGCATTCGGGGAGAATGATGATCCGCAAGCTTCTACTTGCGACGGCCGCGCTGTCGGTCGTCACTGCCGCGCCTGCCGCGGCCGCCACGAAGAGGGCTGCCAAGCCGGCCGCCTCGGCCACGCTGCCGGCGTCCAACCCGTTCGCGCAGCCCAGCACGCTTCCGTTCCAGACGCCGGATTTCTCGCGCATCAAGGACAGCGACTATTTGCCCGCGCTGCTCGCCGGAATGGCGCAGCAGAAGCGCGAGGTGCTGGCGATCGCCAATAGTCCCGCTCCGCCGACCTTCGACAACACGCTCGCGGCACTCGAGAAGTCGGGCCTGCTGCTGGAGCGCGCGAACCTGGCGTTCAACGCGGTCAACGGCGCGAACACGAACGACACGCTGCAGGCGACAGACACCAAGACGGCGCCGCTTTTCGCCGAGCACAACGACTTCATCTATCTCAACGCCAAGCTGTTCGGACGGGTGAAGTACCTGCACGACCATCAGGCCGAGCTGAACCTCAACCCCGAACAGGCGAAGCTGCTCGACGTTTATTACAAGCAGTTCGTGCATGCCGGCGCGGAGCTCCCGCCGGCCAAGCAGGCGCAGCTGAAGGCAATGAACAAGCGCCTCAGCACGCTGCAGACCGCGTATACGCAAAAGCTCCTCGCTGCCGGCAAGGCCGCCGCGCTTCACGTCGAGGACGCGAGCGCGCTCGCCGGGCTCTCGCCGGAGCAGCTTGCCACGGCGCAGCAGGCCGCCAAGGACCGCAAGGTTTCCGGTTATGTCCTCCCGCTGCAGAACACGACGCAGCAGCCGTTGCTCTCGTCGCTGAGCAATCACGCGACCCGCCAGCAGCTACTGGAGGCGAGCCTCAATCGCGCGGAGCATGGCGATGCGAACGACACTCGCGCGATCATCCGCGAGCTTGCCCAGCTTCGAGCGAAGAAAGCGGCGCTGTTCGGCAATGCGAACTTCGCCGACTACACGCTCTACGACCAGATGGCGAAGGATCGCGCGACCGCGGTCGGCTTCCTCGAGCGACTGGCTCCAGCCGTCGCGGCAAAGGAGCATCAGGAATGGTCGGACATCGTGGCGCTGGCAAAGTCCCAGGGCGCGAACTTCCAGCCCACGGCCGCCGACTGGAACTTCTACGCCGACCAGATCCGCAAGCAGCGCTATGCGATCGATAGCGACCAGCTGAAGCAATATTTCGAGTTCAACAAGGTGCTGACCGACGGCGTCTTCTACGCCGCGAACCAGCTGTACGGGCTGACGTTCAAGGAGCGGAAGGACATACCGACCTGGAGCCCGGACATGCGGGTGTTCGACGTGTTCGACCAGGACGGCAAGCAGCTGGCGATCTTCATGGTGGACCCGTGGAAGCGCGACAACAAGAATGGCGGCGCGTGGATGTCGAACCTCGTCCAGCAGTCGTACCTGCGCGGAACGAAGCCGGTCGTCTACAACGTCTACAATCTGACCAAGCCCGCAGCGGGCCAGCCGGCGCTGATCAGCTATGACGACGTGACGACGATGTTCCACGAGTTCGGCCATGCGCTTCACGGCATGTTCGCGTCGCAGGTCTATCCGACTCTGTCAGGTGCGAACGTCGCACGCGACTTCGTCGAGTTCCCCTCGCAGTTCAACGAGAACTGGGCGCTCGATCCGAAGGTCCTCCCGCACTATGCCGTGAACTACAAGACGGGCCAGACGATCCCGCAGGACCTGGTGCAGAAGATCCTCGCCGCCCGCACCTTCAACCAGGGCTATGAGGTCGGCGAGGTGCTAGAGGCCGCTCGGCTCGACCTCGACTGGCATTCGCTTCCGGTAACCGCGCCGCTGCAGGACGTCGACCAGTTCGAGGCCAACGCGCTCGCGCACAGCGGCTACGACGTCGCCGACGTGCCGCCGCGCTACCGTTCGAACTATTTCCTGCACATCTGGAGCAACGGCTATTCGGCGGGTTATTATGCCTACCCGTGGACCAAGATGCTCGCTCAGGATTCCTTCGCCTGGTTCCAGCAGCACGGCGGCCTGACGCGCGCCAACGGCCAGCGCTTCCGCGACATGATCCTGTCGCGCGGCAACACGCTCGATTATGCCGAGATGTACCGCGCCTGGACCGGTCACGACCCGGAGATCCAGCCCTATCTCGACTTCTACGGCCTGGGCAGCGCGGGCGCTGCGCCGGCGGCTCCGGCGACGGTCGCTCCCGCTCCGGTTCCGCCGCGAGCAACTCCGCCGAAGAAGGGCGAACGGGGACAGTAAGCCTATGATCCGCCAGCTCGACGACCGGACATTGGTGAGCGGACAGATCGCTCCCCACGAGGTCGCCGGGCTGGCGGAGCAGGGCGTTACGGTGCTGGTCAACAACCGGCCGGACGGCGAGGAGCCGGGCCAGCCGCTCGCCGGTGAAATCGAGGAAGCCGCGGCGGCCGCCGGCATCGAATACCGCTTCGTGCCGATCATTCGTGGGATCGGGCCGGCGGACATCGAGTCCATGCAGGAAGCGATTCGCGCTGCAGGCGACGGCAAGCTGCTCGCCTTCTGCCGCTCGGGAACGCGCTCGGCGCTGACGCTGGCGCTTGCTCATCGTGAGGAGGGCATGCCGCGCGAGGAGGTCGAGCGGCGGCTGGACGATGCCGGGTTCGACTCCGGCCCCATCGCGCACCTTCTCTAGGGAGCGCTCTCCCCCAGCAGGCGCCGTGCGGCGTCGAGATCCTCGTCGAGCACCATCAGCCGCACAGGCATGAACAGCCCGCCGTAGAAATAGTTGATTTCCGTATCGAAGAGCACCGCCTCCACCCCCTCGCTTTCGAGATAGAGCCGGGCGAGGTCCGCCTCGACGCGCGAGTTGAACTGGGCGGCTTCGACGAGGTCGGTCACCAGGGAGTCACCTCGCCAGCCGCGATCTCCTCGGGACGCGGAGCGCGGCCGAGTATCGCATTGCGGTGCGGGAAGCGGCCGAAGCGCGCGATGATGTCGCGGTGCAGCTTGGCATAATGGAGCTGCTGTTCATCGCCGATCTCGGTGAGCAGCAGGATTGCCCGGTTCTGGTCGTCGAGATTCTCGCTGTGCTGGAACGGCATGTAGAGGAACTTGCGCTCGACCTTCTGCAGCTCCTCGTCGAATCCTCTCGCAATCGCTTCCTTCGCGATCGCCAGCGCAAGGTGGTCCGTCGCGAACTGGTCGGCCGAACCGCGGAACATGTTGCGCGGGAACTGGTCGAACAGGATCACTCCGGCGAGCGCGGTCAGGGGATCGGTGAGAAAGGCCTCGACTGGCAGCTGGCGCTTTTCGGCCCAGAGCTTGAGGAAATTCTGGTTGATGCGGTGATCGACGTCCGGGCCGCCGTTCCACCACTGCTCCGGCTTGAGCGCGAACCAGAATTTGAGAACGTCCGAACGCCAGTCGGCGCTCACGCGGCCGTGCCCCCGACGGTCAGGCCATCGATCAGCAGCGTAGGTTGGCCGACGCCCGCGGGCACCGTCTGGCCGCCCTTGCCGCAGATCCCGACGCCCTCGTCGAGCGCCAGGTCGTTGCCGATTCCCTTGACCCTCGTCAGCACCGTCGGGCCGTCGCCGATCAGGGTGGCGCCCTTGATCGGCTCGGCGATCTTACCGCCCCGGATGCGGTAGGCCTCGGTGCAGGAGAAGACGAATTTGCCGCTGGTGATGTCGACCTGCCCGCCGCCGAAGCTCTTCGCGTAGATTCCGTCGTTCACTCGGCTGACCAGCTCATTGGGATCGTCCTTGCCGCCGAGCATGAAGGTGTTAGTCATCCGCGGCATCGGCGCATGGGCGAAGCTTTCGCGGCGGCCGTTGCCGGTCGGCTCCATGCCCATCAGGCGGGCGTTCAGCCGGTCCTGCAAATAGCCTTTGAGGATTCCGTCCTCGATCAGGCAGGTGCGGCGAGTCGGAGTCCCTTCGTCGTCAATCGTCAGCGAGCCGCGGCGCTCGGCGATCGCGCCGTCGTCGACGACCGTGACTGCGGGAGCCGCCACGCGCTCGCCGATGCGCCCCGAAAAGGCGGAAGTCCCCTTGCGGTTGAAATCGCCTTCAAGCCCGTGGCCGATCGCCTCGTGGAGGAGGACTCCGGGCCAGCCGGGTCCGAGCACGACCTGCATCTCGCCGGCGGGCGCATCGACCGATTCAAGGTTCGTCAGCGCCTGGGCCAGAGCGATGTCGATTGCCCGGTTCCACTGCGCATCGTCGAACAGCCTCCCGTAGAGATACCGCCCGCCGAGTCCGTGATAGCCGGTTTCGCGGCGGCCGTTCTGCTCGGCGACGATCTGCACTCCGAGCCGGACGAGCGGTCGCACGTCATGGCCGACGAAGCCGTCCGCGCGGACGATATCGACGACGCTCCAGCTCGCCGCGAGCGCGACGCTAACCTGCACCACGCGCGGGTCGCGGGCCCGGGCTGCCGCGTCGATCTTCTGGCACAGCGCGACCTTCTCGGCGAAGGGAACGAGGCTCAGCGGATCGTCGGCGCCGTACATCGACTGGTTGGTGCGCTGCGGTGGAGGCGCCGGAAGACCTTTGGCGGGGTCGAGCAATTTCAGAGTCGCGGCGGCGCGCTCGATTGCCGCTTCGCTGATCTCGTTGGCGTGGGCGAAGGCGGTCGTCTCACCCGTTACGCCGCGGAGGCCGAAGCCCGACGAGCTGTTGTAGTCGGCGGTCTTCAATCGCCCGTCGTCGAAGCCGAACGCCTCGCTGGCCGCATATTGCAGGTAGAGCTCGCCGTCGTCGTGTCCGGAGAGGTGCTTCGCCGCGAGGCGGCGCGCCCCTTCGGGATCGAGGCTTCGATAGAGGAAGCGGCGCGGATCGGGCGCGGTCATGCGGCCTTGTCGTCCGCAACTCCCCCGATGAGCACGAAGCGGCGATCGCAATAGCCGCACTCGACGAAGCCCAGCTCCGGATCGATGCGCAGGAACACTCGCGGATGGCCGAGCGCCGGCGACACTTCTCCCGAACCGTCGCAGGCGACCTGGAGGGTCGAGACGCGGATGACTTCGGGCGGAGGGGGTGCCGGCATGGGCGCGAGGTAGCAACCGGCCCGCGCCGGTTCAACCACGCTTGCGCTTGTCGCTTGCGAGGCCCGCCCCTATGCGCGCTCCACCATGGATGATGCCGCGATCCGCATCGAAGCGCTGAGCAAGACCTATGAAGGCGGCAAGCAGGCGCTGAACGAGGTGAGCTTCGACGTTCCGCGCGGGCAGATCTTCGGCCTCCTGGGGCCGAATGGCGCGGGCAAGTCGACGCTGATCAATATTCTCGCCGGGCTAGTCGTGAAGTCGGGCGGAAGCGTCAACATCTGGGGCTTCGACATCGACGAGCACCCTCGCAATGCCAAGAGATCGATCGGAGTGGTCCCGCAGGAGATCATCTTCGACCCCTTCTTCACGCCGCGCGAGACGCTTGAGATCCAGGCCGGGCTCTACGGAATTCCGAAGGCCGAGCGGAAGAGCGACGATCTGCTCGCGGCGATGCACCTCACCGACAAGGCGCATGCTTATTCGCGGACCCTGTCGGGCGGCATGAAGCGGCGGCTGCTCGTCGCCAAGGCGATGGTCCATTCGCCGCCGATCCTCGTGCTCGACGAGCCGACCGCCGGCGTGGACGTCGAGCTTCGCCGGCAGCTGTGGGACTATGTGCGGCGGCTCCACGCAGAGGGCGTTACGATCGTCCTCACCACCCATTATCTGGAGGAGGCGGAGGAGCTCTGCGACCGCATCGCGATCATCCACCACGGGCGGGTGATCGCGGACGAACCGACGCGCGAGCTGGTCGCCAAGGCGCAGGAGAAAGCGGTCGTCGTCACTTTCGACCGCGACATCGCCGAAGTGCCGGTGAATGCCTGCTTCGAGAATATCGCCTTGATCGACGAGCGAACGCTCGAGATCACCTTTCGCAAGGACAAGGTGAACGCCGGCCAGGTGCTCGGCGCGCTCACCGCCGACGGCCTCGGGATCGTCGATGTTTCGACGCGGGACCCGGACCTCGAGGACGTGTTCCTCAGCCTTGTATCGGCCGACCAGGAAGCGGCGTGACGATCAAGGCTGACGTGCTGATCGTCGGTTCCGGCGCAGCCGGGCTGACGGCAGCGCTGAACCTTGCCGAGACTCACCGGGTCGCGGTCATCGCCAAGGGAGCCCTGGGCGACAGTGCCTCGGCGCGAGCGCAGGGCGGGATCGCCGCGGTGCTCGAGGAAGGCGACAGCTTCGAGGCGCATGTCAACGACACGATGATCGCCGGCGCGGGCCTCAACGATATTCGCGTCGTCGAGCATGTGGTCGAAGCAGCGCCCGAGGCGATCCGGCATTTGATCGAGCTCGGCGTTCCCTTCGCGCAGGAGGGCAATGCGCTGCACCTCACTCGCGAGGGCGGGCACAGCCATCGGCGCATAGTCCACGTCGCCGACGCGACCGGCTTTGCGATCAGCCAGGCGCTGGAGGCCGCAGCAGCCAAGCATCCGAACATCACTCTGGTGCCCGACATGGTCGCCGTCGACCTCGTCACCGGGCGCCATGCGACGCATTTCTCGACCAGCGGAGCGGTCCACGGCCTTTACGCCTACAATCGCAAGAAGAAGCGGGTGGAGACTCTGACCGGCAAGGCGACGATCCTCGCCAGCGGCGGCGCGGGGCGCGCCTATCTCTATTCGACCGCGCCACGAGGCGCGACGGGAGACGGAATCGCCATGGCGTGGCGGGCCGGCTGCCGGGTCTCCAACATGGAGTTCATGCAGTTCCACCCAACCTGCCTCTACAATCTGCAGGTCAAGAACTTCCTGATCACGGAGGCTGTGCGCGGCGAGGGTGGGGTCCTGAAGCACCCCGATACGGGCCATCGCTTCATGCCCGACTATGACGAGCGAGCCGAGCTGGCGCCGCGCGACATCGTCGCCCGGGCGATCGACCATGAGATCAAGCGCGACGGCCTCGACTATGTCTTCCTCGACATCTCGCATCGCGAGCCGGACTTCGTGCGCGGCCATTTCCCCAACATCTACGAGAAGCTGATCGGCCTCGGGATCGACATCACCAAGGAGCCGATTCCGGTCGTTCCGGCGCAGCATTACACCTGCGGCGGAGTGGTCGTGGACCTCGACGGCCGCACCGACGCTCCGGGCCTGTACGCCGCTGGGGAGGTCACTCAGTCCGGCCTTCACGGTGCGAACCGTCTTGCGTCGAACAGCCTGCTCGAATGCCTGGTGTTCGGAGAAGCGGCGGCGAAGCACATTGTCGCCAATTGGGATTCGCTACCCGAAGTGCCCGAGATCCGCGGCTGGGACGAAAGCCGCGTCACCGACAGCGACGAGGAAGTGGTCATCACCCAGACCTGGGGCGAGATCCGGCGGTTCATGTGGAACTATGTCGGGATCGTCCGGACAACCAAGCGGCTGGAGCGGGCCAAGCACCGGATCGACATGCTTCGGCAGGAGGTCCAGGACTATTACGGCCATTTCCGGGTCACTCCGGACCTCATAGAGCTGCGCAACCTGGTCGAGGTCGCCGACCTCATCATCCGCAGCGCGCTGGCCCGGCACGAGAGCCGCGGGCTGCATTACACGCTCGACTATCCCAAGCTGCTTTCGGAGGCGAAGGAGACGGTTCTCGTTCCCTGAGCCGGAACAAAAAACAGCGATAGAGCTTTTGGCACTGCCGAGAGCCGGGCGTTCGCCTCGCTTTCCGACGAAGAAGGGGATTTGCGCGATGAAGATCACCACCACCCTCGCGATCGCCGTCGGGCTTGCGGCCCTCGCGGCATGCAACAAGAACAACCCGCAAGAGCAGCAGGCGTCGAATATCGAGGCCAACGCCGAGAACACTGCCAGCATGATCGAATCGAACACCTCGAACGCCGCCGAGCAGATCGAGGCGAACGCCGAGAATGCGTCGAAGGAAGTGAAGGCGGCCGGCGAGAATACCGCGAGCACGGTCCGCAACGAGGGCAAGGAAAAGGCCGAGGCCGTGCGCAACAGCGCGGAAACCAACACGGCGACCAACACCACAAAGAAGAAATAACGGCGCCATAGTGGCGATGGATGGGCGTTCCTACGGGGACGCCCTTTTTTTGTGGCCGGCGTGAGGTGGCGGAACGGGCGCGGGCTCCTTAACTTCCGTTTGGCTTCCCTAGCGCGGCCACCCTGCTAAACCCCTCGCCTTCATGCCTGACGACCAGAGCCCCAAGACCCAGCCGCACCTCTATCTCGTCGACGGGTCGAGCTACATCTTCCGCGCCTATCACCGACTCCCGCCGCTGACGAACCGGCACGGCCAGCCGGCGGGCGCGGTCTATGGCTATACGACCATGCTGTGGAAGTTGGCCGACGGGCTCCACAAGGCCGACGGGCCGACGCACATGGCGGTGATCCTCGACGCGTCCGAGCACACCCACCGCAACAAGATGTACGACCAGTACAAGGCCAACCGGCCGCCACCGCCCGAGGACCTGGTCCCGCAATTTCCGCTGATCCGGGTCGCGACCCGCGCTTTCTCCATTCCCTGCATCGAGGAAGAAGGGCTGGAGGCCGACGACATCATCGCCTGCTACGTGATGGCGGCGAGGAGCGCCGGCTGGCGGGTGACGATCGTCAGTTCCGACAAGGATTTGATGCAGCTGATCGACGAGGATGCCGGGATCGACATGCTCGACACGATGAACGACCGACGGATTGGGCGGAACGAGGTGCTGGAGAAGTTCGGAGTGCCGCCCGAGAAGGTCGGCGACGTGCTCGCGCTGATGGGCGACAGCGTCGACAATGTGCCCGGGGTGCCCGGTATTGGGCCGAAGACGGCGAGCCAGCTGATCCAGCAGTTCGGCGACCTCGAGACCGTGCTCGCTTCCACCGACCAGATTTCGAAGCCCAAGCTCAAGCAATCGCTGATCGAGCATGCCGATGCCGCGCGCCTGTCGCGCGAGCTGGTGCGCCTGGTGTGCGATGCGCCTCTGCCGGAGCCTCTCGAAGAGCTTGCGCTGAAGGGCATTCCGAAGGAGCCGCTCGAGGAATTCCTCGCCGAGCAGGGGTTCAAATCGCTCCTCAACCGCCTCCACGGAGGCGGTGCGCAGCAGACGGGGGCGACGGTCCGCAATGACGTCATGGCGGCAATGGACGCGAAGAAGCCCGCCGCGACCGCCGAGCCGGAGAAGATCGAGGTCGACCGCTCGAAATATGAGACGGTGACGGATGAGGCGTCGCTCGACCGCTGGATCGCGGAGGCGGCGGCCCAGGGCTATGTCGCGATCGATACCGAGACCGACTGCATCGACTGCATCATCGCCAAGCTCGCCGGGATCAGCCTCGCAACGGGTCCGAACCGGGCGTGCTACATCCCAGTCGGTCACAGCGGCGCGGACCTTTATTCCGACGCACCGAACCAGCTGGCCGAGGCGCTTGTCCTGTCGAAGCTGAAGCCGCTGCTCGAGGACGCGAGCGTGCTCAAGATCGGGCACAACCTCAAGTACGACTGGGTGATGTTCGACAAGGCGGGAATCAATGTCGCGCCCGTCGACGACACGATGGTGATGAGCTTCGACCTCGATGCCGGCCGGTCGTTCGGCCACGGGCTCGAGGAGCTGGCGAAGACCCACTTCGACCACGAGTGCATCCCGTTCAAGCAGGTCTGCGGGACCGGCCAGAAGCAGATCACGTTCGACAAGGTGCCGCTGGGGCCCGCGACCGAATATGCCGCCGAGGATGCCGACATCGCGCTTCGGCTGTGGCTCAGGCTCAAGCCGCGGCTGGCGGCGGAGAACGTCACTCGCGTCTATGAGCGGGTCGACAAGCCTCTGGTGCACGTGATCGCGCGGATGGAGCAGCGTGGGATCAAGGTCGACCGCGAGTATCTGGCGAAGCTGAGCTCGGAATTCTCGCGCGACATCCAGGCCCTCGAGGAGAAGATCTACGAGGCGGCGTGCGGACCCTTCACCATCGGCTCGCCCCAGCAGCTCGGCGAAGTGCTCTACGGACGCTTGGGCCTCAAGGGCGGGCGCAAGGGGAAGAGCGGCCAATATTCCACCGACGTCAACGAGCTCGAGCGGCTCGCCGCCGAGGGCGTGGACTGTGCCCGGCTGGTCCTCGACTGGCGCCAGCTGACCAAGCTGCGCTCGACCTACACCGATGCGCTTCAGGCGGTGATCAACCCCGAGACTGGACGGGTCCACACCAGCTTCTCGCTGACGGGCGCGCAGACGGGGCGGCTGTCGTCCAACGACCCGAACCTGCAGAACATCCCGATCCGAACCGAAGTGGGACGCAAGATCCGCGACGCCTTTGTCGCAGATCCGGGCCATGTGCTGCTCTCCGCCGACTATAGCCAGATCGAGCTTCGGCTCGCCGCGCACATGGCCGACGTTCCACAGCTCAAGGAGGCCTTCAACGCCGGACACGACGTCCATGCGATTACCGCCGAAGAGGTGTTCGGAAGGGTCGATCGCGAGACCCGCAACAAGGCCAAGACGATCAATTTCGCGATCCTCTATGGAAGCTCCGCCTGGGGCATTGCCTCGCGGATGGGGCTGCCCAAGGAAGAGGGGAAAGCGATCATCGACCGCTATTTCGAGCGCTTCCCAGGCATCCGGGCATTCATGCACAGCACGCTCGCCTTCGCTCGTGAGCACGGATTCACCCAGACCCTGTTCGGCCGGAAAACGCATTTTGAGCCCAATATCCGTTCGCCCAATCCGTCGATCCGCGGCGGGGCGGAGCGCGCGGCGATCAACGCGCCGATCCAGGGAACGAGCGCGGACCTCATCAAGCGCGCGATGACCCGGATGGACGGCGCTCTCGCCGACGCGGGCCTGAGCGACGTCAGGATGCTCCTCCAGGTCCATGACGAGCTGGTGTTCGAGGTGCCGGAGGGCCGGGAAGAAGCAGCTGCTGACGTGATCAGGGAGGTCATGGCCAGCGCCGCCGAGCCTGGCCAAGAGCTCGACGTGCCGTTGGACGTTGAGGTCGGCTGGGGGCCCAACTGGGGCGCGGCGCATTGAGCGACCAGGGCCGCACGCCGGTACCTCCCGAAGCCGCTGACAACGGGGCGCCGGACGCGGACATGGCGACACTCGCCCGGGGCGGGCGGCTCAACGTGTTCGGCTTCGTGCTTCGGCTTGGGGGAATGGTGCCGTTCCTCTTGATCGGCGGCCGGATCTACGGGCCCGCCGCGCTCGGCCGCTTCGCCTACGCGGTGCTGGTCGTCGAGTTCGCCGCGCAAATCGCCGCGCTGGGCCTCCGGCGCGGCCTCGCCCAGCTGCTGGCCAATGCGAAAAAACCCGAAAGCTGCATCGTCGCCGACGGGATGCTGGTGGCAGCGGTCGGTTCGGCGATCGGCATGGCCATCCTCATCGTCTTTCCCAAGGCGATGTACCCGACGACCGCAGTGCACGGGATGGACCGGCTGCTCGCCATCACGGTGCTCGCGATCAGCTGGACCGACATCGCACTCGCGGCCCTGGCCTACCAACATGACGTCGCTTCGACGGTACGGGCCCGCTCGATCGTCCAGCCCTGGGTGATCAGCATCGTCGCCTTCGGCTGGTCCTATGTCTCGCTCGATGACGGGCTGATCGTCGCCTATGTTTTCTCGATGGTGGCCGCGCTCTTCGCCGCGATCATCCCGCTGTTGAGATGCTACGGCGTCCCGCACGGGTGGAAGCCCGACCTCGCGACGGCCTGGACGACGGCAGTTCGCAACGTGCCCGTCGCCGCCGCGGACGTGGTCGAGTGGGCATCGCGCCGAATCGACCTGGCGGTGCTCGGCGCCTTCATGCCCGCCGCCTATGTCGGCATCTATTATGCCGCGCAGCAGGTCGCGACGCTTCCGGCAAAGCTGAAGACCAGTTTCGAACCGGTCCTTGGTCCTGCGATCGTGCGGCGCCTGGCGGTGGGCGATCGTGCCGGTATCGCAAACCAGGTGCGGCAGGTGACCTACTGGATCATCGCCGCGCAGATCGGCATCGCACTAGCGCTCGGAATTCCCGGCCGCGCCGTCATGGCGCTCGTGGGATCGGGATTCACCGGGGG
>DASVXR010000041.1:0-4171 GCA_036392595.1 Sphingomicrobium sp. | reverse complement strand
CGACGGCCGACGCGAAGCGACGCCTGTAGGCCGAGCGAAATTTCCGTGGCCATGTTGGCTAGCTTCAGCTGCACGAGCTGGTTCGAGGCGAGGGGACGTCCGAACTGCTTGCGGTCGAGCGTGTACTGGCGGGCCGCATGGTAGCAGGCCTCGGCCGCGCCCATCGAGCCCCAGCTGATGCCGTAGCGAGCCCGGTTGAGGCAGCCGAACGGACCCTTTAGCCCTTCGACATTCGGCAACAGCGCATCCTCGGGGACCTCGACTCCGTCCATCACCACTTCGCCGGTGATCGACGCCCGAAGCGAGAGCTTCTCCTTGATCTTCGGCGCCGAAAGCCCGCTCATGCCCTTCTCGAGCACGAAGCCGCGGATCTTGCCGTCATGCGCGTCCGACTTGGCCCAGACGACGAACACGTCAGCGATCGGCGAATTGGTGATCCACATCTTGGTGCCGGAGAGCACGTAGCCGCCCTGCACCTTCTGCGCGCGCGTGCGCATGCTTCCCGGATCGGACCCGGCGTCCGGCTCGGTGAGGCCGAAGCAGCCGACCCATTCGCCGGTCGCCAGCTTCGGAAGATACTTCTTCCGCTGCTCCTCGGTGCCATAGGCGAAGATCGGGTACATCGCGAGGCTCGACTGGACCGACATGGCCGACCGATAGCCGCTGTCGACCCGCTCCACGGCACGCGCGATCAGGCCGTAGCTGACGTAGCCAAGGGCGGCGCCGCCATATTCGTGCGGGATGGTCGCTCCGAGCAGCCCGAGCTCGCCGAACTCGCTCATGATCTCCCGGTCGAACCGCTCTTCCAGATAGGCGGACGTCACCCGCGGCTGCAGCTTTTCCTGCGCGTAGCCCTCGGCCGTGTCGCGAACGAGGCGCTCCTCGTCGGTGAGCTGGTGATTGAGATCGAACGGATCCGCCCAGTCGAACGGAAGGATGGCAGGCTCGCCCACGTAAAATGCCCCGCTGGTGAATGAAGTCGCGGGCTCCTTAGCTGTGCGTCCGTTTCTCCGCCACCCCCGCTACTTCTTGCCGTCTCCGCCCGACTTCGCGTTTCCGGCGCCGAAGGTCTGCTTGAGTGTGATCCCGAAGTTGAGGTGCCGGTTCCGTTCGCGGAACTCGTTGATCATCAGCTCGGGCTGGGCCCGGTTCGGGATGACCAGCAACCGGTTCCGCTCGGCCAGCGTGTTGAACGCATTGTCGAGGTCGAGGGTGATCGAGGTGCGCGGTCCCGGACGATATTCGATGAAGGCGGTGCCATAGGGGCCGCCGTTGAAGTTCACGTCGAACTCGTCAGTCCGGAAGAAGGTGAACTTGGCCCGATCGCTGATGACGAACCCGTAGGAGAAGGGGCCGCTGTCGCGCCTCACATCCACGTTCCATTCCCAATTGGGGAAGAAGTCGCTGAAGTTGCGCATCTCGCCACTGATCGGATCCTTGACGCGCGTCCGTCGAACGGTCCCGTTGAGCTTGACCCTCAGTCCGTTCCAGACGCGGCCGAGCGGCGCATCGACCGTCAGAGTCGCGAACGCATGCTTGCCAGTCCCGAGGTTACCGGGCGCATCGAACAGGTCGCCGGTTACCGGGTCCTCGATCAGCACTCGATCCTGGAACTGACTTATGAGGTCGAAGCCAAGATCCAGCTTGACCAACCCCTCGCCGAAAAGTGGATGGTCCGCAGTGGCGCGGAACTCCCAGGTCCGCTGCGGCTCCAGGTTCTCGTTGCCGGCATTCACCCGGGAGGTGGAAAGCTCGGCGACGGTTACGAAATCGAAGAAGTTGAGCTGGGCCACCGCCCGCCTGACCGAGAACAGGGTGTGCCAGCCGCCGCCGGGTTTCCAATCCAGGCTCAGGCTTGGCTTCAGGAACTTGAGCTTCCGGTCCGCGAGGGCATCACCGCTGACTGTCAGGTGAGAGAATTCGTACCTAACGCCGCCGTCGACGCGCAGCGCCGGGCTCAGCGTCTTGCCGACATTGACGAAGACCTCGCCGCGCTTCTCCTTCACCTTCGCGCGGTCGACAGGCAGATCGATCTTGGTCTTGGTGCCGTCTTCCTCCACGACGAAGAGCTCCGTCGTATTGTCGAGCGTGTTGAGTGCCGCTTCACCGCCCACCTCGAACGAGAAGCCGGCGAGGTTCTGGCGAGTCCAGTTCAGGCGCCCGATCGTCTCGTTCCTTTGAGCGATCTGCGTCTGCTCGAAGCCGCCGTTCTGGACGGCGCCGTCCTCGATAAGCCCGTTGCGCTGGATGTACCTGTCGAAATTGTCGCGTTTGCGGCGGGTCGCGAGCCCCACAAGCTTGATCGCTCCGCCGGCGAGCGGCCTCGTGACGTCGCCGCCAAGCTCGACGACGGAATTGTCATAGTCCTGCAGCAGATTGTCGTCGTGCTGGGGCGCGTCCGCCGGCGTGACCCGATTCCGCTGGAAAAGGTCGAACTGCCCGGGCGACCAGCGCGCATTGAGGCGAATGGCCTTGTTGTCCGCGCGCTCCAGCGCCCAGCTTGCCGACAGATAGGGATTGAAGTCGTGATAGCTGTTGAACTTCCGCCTGAACTCCACCGGCTCGCCGGTCGGCACCACGACCAGAGTGTCCGTGCCCTCCTCATGGTTGAGAACGTTGTTGAACCCGGCCGACAGGTTGATGCTCGAGGCCCCGCGACGGATCAGCGCGGAAGCCGAGCCGTCGGGAACCAGCTTGCCATCATAGAGACGCCGCACCGATCCGGTGAAGTTTCCGTCCACTCCGCCGGTCGCAGCGGTCATGATGATGTTTAGGACCTGGCTCTTGCCGGCGTAATCGGCGCCAAAGAGGTCACCGGATCCCACCTCGACGCGCGAGACCTGGCTTGCAGGGATGCGTGAGAGCGTCGTTTCGAGCGATTCCGCCTTTGAGCTCGGCCGAGCGCCGTTGATGACGACATTGCCTGCAGCGGCCGCGAAGCCGCGGATGTCGGTGTTGCCGAGGTCGAGGTTGAAGCCTGGAACCCGGCGCGCGATGTCGAGAGCGGTCCTTGGCGCGTATTGCGCGAAGGATGCCGCGTCATAAACGGTTGTCCGGCTTGGCTGGCCTTGCGTGGCAGGCGGCTGATCGCCCGGCGCCGGAACCTGCGACCGCGAGACCGCAGGCGATGTGGCAACAAGCGCCGCCGCGGCGACCGTCGTCAAGTAGATGATGCGCGCCATGGCTCCCCTGCGTTTTGTGTGGCGCGCTTATGCCGCGGCCGCCGCCGCTCTCGACCGGCGTTCGATCAATCGACAGACGGTTCGACTGACGCCGCTCGCGGGCTGACGAGCCGACAAGCGGCCAAGCGGCTACTTCGCCGCTTCGCCGCCGCCGAAGCTCTGCTTGAAGGTGATGCCGATCCGCACATGGCTGTTGCGCCAGCGATATTCGTTGGCGAACGGCGCACCGGACGTGCGGTTAGGCGAGAAGAACTGCCGGAAACGGGCTCCCGGCGTATTGGAGAGGTCGTTGATGTCGAGCGTCAGCGTTTGCCCCTTGCTCGGCCGATATTCGATGAACGCGCTCGTGTAGGGGAAAGCGACGTTGAAGTTCGTGTCGAACTCGTCCGTGCGGAAGAAGGTGATCCGGCGGTTGTCGCTGATGGTGAAGCCATAGGCGAACTTCCCGGCATCGCGCCGGACATCGGCATCCCATTGCCAGCGCGGGAAGAAGCCGCTGAAGTCGCGCAGCTCGCCAGAGATGGGGTCGTGCACCCTGGTCCGCTGCAGGTTGCCGTGCAGGTGGACGCGGAGACCGTTCCAGAGGCGGTCCAGCGGAGCGTCCAGCGTCAGGTCGGCGTAGGCCTGCCTGCCCGTCCCGATGTTTCCGGGAGCGTCGAAGCCCTCCGGCGTCAGAATGCGATCCTGGAGAAGGCTGATGAGGTTATAGCCGAGCTCCAGCCTGGCCTTGCCCTGTCCGAGCAGCGGACGTTCGAGAGAGAAACGACCCTCCCAGGCGCGCTGTGGCTGGAGGTTGGCGTTCCCGCCGTTGACCCGACCGACCGAGAGCTCGGCGGCGCTGATAAAATCGTAGAAGTCGAGCTGCGCGACGGTCCTACGCAGAATGAGTTGGCTGTGCCATCCTCCGCCGGGCTGCCAGTCGAGGGTAATGCTCGGCTTCGGAAACTTCAGCTTGCGATCCGCCGTCGCATCGCCGCTGACCTTTAGGT
>DASVXR010000040.1:0-4252 GCA_036392595.1 Sphingomicrobium sp. | reverse complement strand
CAAGCCCGTCATCGAGATCCAGTTCGCCGACTATATCTATCCGGGCTACGACCAGATCGTCAGCGAGGTCGCGAAGATTCGCTATCGCACTGCTGCCGAATGGACGATGCCGATGGTGATCCGCACGCCCTACGGCGGCGGAATCTTCGGCGGGCAGACGCACAGCCAGTCGCCGGAGAGCCTGTTCACCCACATCGCGGGGCTGAAGGTGGTGATCCCCTCGGCGCCCTATGACGCGAAGGGGCTGCTGATCAGCGCGATCGAGGACCCGGACCCGGTGATCTTCTTCGAGCCCAAACGCATCTACAACGGGCCTTTCGACGGGCACCACGACCGGCCGGTGAAGCCCTGGTCGAAGCATCCGGCGAGCGAGGTTCCGGAGGGGCATTATACGGTGCCGCTCGGCAAGGCCGCGGTGGTGCGCGAGGGCGCTGACCTGACGGTGCTCGCATATGGGACGATGGTGCATATGGCGCTGGCGGCGGTCGAGGAGCGGGGACTCGACGCGGAGGTAATTGACCTTCGGACGCTCGTGCCGCTCGACATCGATACGATCGAGCAATCGGTGGAGAAGACCGGGCGCTGCCTCGTCGTCCACGAGGCGCCGCGCACCAGCGGGTTCGGCGCGGAGCTGGTGAGCCTGGTGCAGGAGCGCTGCTTCTATCACCTGGAGGCTCCGGTCGAGCGCGTGACCGGCTGGGACACGCCGTACCCGCACGCCTACGAATGGGCCTATTTCCCCGGCCCGAAGCGCATGAAGCGCGCCCTTGAGAAAGTGATGGCGGACTGATGGCTCGCTATGAATTCAAGCTGCCGGACATCGGCGAAGGCATTGCCGAGGCGGAAATCGTCGCCTGGCACGTGAAGGTCGGCGACACGATCGCCGAGGACCAGCAGATCGCGGACATGATGACCGACAAGGCGACGGTCGAGATGGAAAGCCCGGTCGCCGGCAAGGTGATCGAGCTCGCGGGCGACGTTGGCGACCAGGTGCCGATCGGATCGGTGCTGGCGGTGATCGAGACGGAAGGCGCTGCACCGACTGAAGAAAAGCCCGCGCCTGTTCCGGAGAGCAAGAAGGAACGCCCGATCGCCGACGGCGCGGAGACTCCGACCCAGGCGCAGGAAGAGGCGCTTCCGACGATGGCGGTCGAGCAAAAGGCTGCTCCAGCGCCGCAGCCAAGAGTCGAACCTGAAGTCGCTGAAAAAGAGCCGTCTGGTGCGCATGTGCTCGCCTCACCCGCGGTGCGGGCACGGGCGCGAGACCTCGGGATCGATCTCGCCCAGGTGAAGACGACATCCGACCGCATCCGTCACTCCGACCTCGACGCGTATTTGCTCTACAGCGGCGGCACGGTTCCCCAGCGCGGCACCGCCGCAGCGCGCGCGGACGAGACGATCAAGGTCGTCGGTCTCCGCCGAAAGATCGCGGAGAACATGCAGGAGGCGAAACGCCGAATCCCGCATTTCACTTTGGTCGAAGAGTTCGACGTCACCGCGCTCGAGGAGACTCGCGCGATGATGAACCGCGACCGCGGCTCGAACCCGAAGCTGACCCTGCTTCCGTTCCTGATCACCGCGATGGCGCGCGCGCTGCCCGAATGGCCAATGCTCAACGCGACGTATGACGACGATGCGAACGTCATCACGCGGCACGGCGCGCTGCACCTCGGAATGGCGACTCAAACTCCAAACGGCCTCATGGTCCCGGTGATCCGCAACGCCCAGGGCCTGAGCGTATGGCAGATCGCCGGCGAGATCCTGCGCCTGGCCGATGCGGCGCGCACGGGCAAGGCTGCGCGCGAGGAGCTGATGGGCTCGACCATAACCCTGTCGAGCCTCGGGCCGATGGGCGGCATCACCTCGACACCGGTGATCAACCGGCCCGAGGTCGCGATCATCGCCGTCAACAAGGTCGAGGAGAAGGTCGTCGTCATTGACGGCGAGATTGAGGTCAGAAAGCGCATGAACCTGTCGCTGTCTTGCGATCACCGGGTCGTCGACGGCTGGGACGCCGCGAGCTTCATGCAGGCGCTGAAGGGCTATATTGAAAACCCGCTGCGGCTGCTCTCGGCCTGAGCGGCTTCGGCTCCGCGAAACTGCGTATATTGCGCCTCTGAAACGGCTGGTAATCGCCCCTGTGAAAGGGGTGCGCCATGAAATCGCAGCTCGATCGGACAATCCAGCTGACGCACTTCGGCGATGCCGAGGCGCTCAAGGTGGTCGACGTTCCGCTGCCGGCGCCCGGCCCGGGCGAGGTGAGAATCCGGGTCCTGGCTTCGAGCCTCAATTATACCGACGTCCTCATTCGCAAGCATTTGTACCCGCAGACCGCGGCGCGGCGCGTTCCATTCGTCATGGGCTATGACGTGGTCGGCGAGATCGACCAGCTCGGCGAAGGCGTTACCGGGTTCGGGCTCGGCGATCGCGTGGCCGACATGACCGTCGTCGGATCGAACGCCGATTATCGGATCCTGCGCGCCGACAATGTCACGCGAGTTCCCGACGATGTCGATCCCGCGGAAGCGGCGACGCTGATCCTGAGCTGGACGACCGCCTATCAGATGCTTCACCGCGCGGCTCGAGTCCGGCGCGGACAGAAGATCCTGATCCACGGCGCGGCGGGCGCCGTCGGGCAGGCGCAGATCCAGCTCGGCAAGCTCGCCAGCTTCGACATGTGGGGCGCTGCCAGGGGCCGGCAGACCGCTCTGGTTCGCGAGCTTGGAGCGACCCCCATCGATTATGATCGCGAGGACTTCACGAAAGTAGTGCCCGGCGGATTCGACGTGGTCTTCGACGGCATCGGCGAGGACGGTTACCGGCGCTCGTTCGCCGCGCTGAAGCCGGGAGGGCTCCTCATCGCCATCGGCTACTCGGCCGGCGTGCAGGCGAAGCAAGGCATTTGGAAGACGCTCGCGCTGATCGCGCGCATGTACCTGTGGGGACTCCTGCCGGGCGGCAAGCGGACGCGCTTTTATTCCATCAACGTGATGCGAGCGAGGCATCCCGAATGGTTCAAGGAGGACCTGGCCCATCTGTTCGAGCTGCTGAAGCGCGGATCGATCCACCCCCGCGTCGCCGAGCGCATTTCGTTCGACGAGGTCGCTGACGCGCACCGGCGCCTCGAGGCGGGAGGCCTCGAAGGCAAGATCGTCCTCTGCCCGGAGCTTGCCTAGGTCAGCGTGCCTGAGGCGCGGTCCTACCTGTTCGGCGCCTCCGCAGCCTCCTTCTCAGGCGCCCAGCTCGCGCCCGCATAGGTCCAGCTGGCGATCTTCCAGTCCTTGCCGTTCTTCTTCAGGACGAAGGTCATGTTGCCCTCGCCCGACATCTTCTTGCCGTTCTGCATGAAACGATAGGTAGTCGGCAGCACGACATAAGCGGTCGTTCCGTCGCTCGACGCTTGGAGCGGCTTGCCGTAATCGACGCGGCCGCCGCTGACGCCACGTTCCTTGGAGTCCTTCATATAATCGTCGAGCCAGTGCTGGGCCGAAGCAGGGCCGGTCCAGAGATGGCGGCCGAACTCGTCGACGATCAGCGCATCGTCCTGGTGCGCCGCAAGGAAGGCCTTGGTGTCGCCGCCGTTGAACTTGTCGAGCCAGGTGGTGACGGCCGCGGTCGCGTCAGCGGCCGGGTTCGCCGCCTGCGGTGCGGCCGCGGGCGCAGGCGCGGTGGAGGCAGCGGCCGCTGGCGGAGCTGCGGCCGGCGGAGCAGCAGCCGGCGAAGCAGCGGCCAGCAACGAGGAGCTGAGAGCCGCGATGATCAGTGCGGATGTGCGCATGGGTGAAGCCCCTTTGGACCGGCCTCGTTCGATGCGGACAGGAGGCGCGCGGGCCGGAAGCACGCGGGACGCGGCTCGCTGCTCCTTGTCCGGCGGCGAGTCAAGTCGAGGGCGCCGGTTGAGGAAAGGCTATTTCTTCCCGAGCTCGCGCCAGCTTTTCTCGTTGATCTCTACGCCGTGCTTCTTCGCCGCCCGCTTGATCCGGCTCCAGGCCTCGTCGCGCTCAGAATCGCTGACGCCTTCCACCTGGTTGAAGCGCGCCATGGCGTTGCGGACGTGGTCAGCGTCGTTGAGCGGCTCCTTGCGCTCCTTCGCGAAGGCGTAATCGCTGTCCTTGAGCTCCTGCCGGTCTTTCGCGTCGAGATCGCTCATGCCTCGGCTCCTTTCGCCCGGTAAACGCGCGAACAGCAGTCGCGTTCGAATCATTACGTAAGAGCCCCGCCGCTCCCGGGAGTGGATGGGAGCGGCAGGGCT
>DASVXR010000039.1:0-4729 GCA_036392595.1 Sphingomicrobium sp. | reverse complement strand
TTGACGGTCAGCGACACTCCGTCGAGCGCAATGGAGCCCTTTGGAGCGATCATCGGGCCAAGCTCGCGGGGAACCCTGATTCCGATCCGGGTCGAGTCCCCTTCGGGGCAGACGCCGGTCACCTGCGCCACCGCATCGACGTGGCCCGTGACGATATGGCCGCCGAGCTCGTCGCCGAGGCGAAGGGAGCGTTCGAGGTTCAGCCTGGCGTCTTGACGCCAGAGCTCCGGCGCCGTGCGCGAGACCGTCTCCCCGGAGACGTCCACCGCGAACCAGTCGTCGCCCTTGTCGACCACCGTGAGGCAGACGCCCGAGCAGGCGATCGAGGCGCCGAGGTCCACTGCGCCCATGTCGTAGCCGCACGCGATCTCGAGGCGAAGGTCGCCGCGCTGCTCAGCCTTGCGGACGGTGCCGACGTCGGTGACGATCCCGGTGAACATGGCGCGGGCCTAGCTTTCCCGCACCCGCTCGTAAACTTCGAGCCGGTCGACCCCCAGCCGTTGCTCATCCACCAGGTCCCAGCGGCCGTGAGCATCGGCGATGGCGTCCAGACCGACATAGCCGAACGAGCTCTTTCCCTCCCCGACGATGATGGGCGCCCGATAGATAAGGATGCGGTCGACCAGGTCCTCGGTGAGGAACGCGGTCGCGGTGGCCGACCCGCCTTCGACGAGAAGGTCGTTGACGTCAAGAAGTCGGTACACGTCCCGTGGATTCCTGAGAGTTTCCCAGCCGTCCACCGCCTCGCCGCGGGTCAGCAGGGCGCGGCGGGGCGAACGCTCCTCCAGCCCGGGAAGCCGAACGTCGAGGCGCGGCTGGTCGGCGAGATAGGTGCCCCGGCCGACCAGGATCATGTCGCTGTGCGCGCGTTCGAGATGGACGTGCCGTCGCGCGTCCTCGCCCGTGATCCACTGGCTCTCGCCCGACGGCAAAGCGATCTTGCCGTCGATCGACAGCGCCAGCTTGAGGGTGATGCGCGGTCTGCCCAGCTCCAGCTTCGTCAGCCACCCGGCGAGGGACCGAATCGCCGCCTCTCGGCCGATGCCTAGCCTCACCTCGATTCCGGCCGCCCGCAGGCGACGAATGCCCTTGCCGGCAGTGCGCGGGTCGGGATCCTTCATGGCCATGACCACACGCGCCGGCTTTGCCTTGAGAAGAAGCTCGGTGCAGGCCGGGCCACGAGGGCTCTCATGCGCGCAAGGCTCCAGGGTCACGTAAACGGTCGCGCCCTTGGCCCTCTTCGCCGCCTGCTCCAGGGCGAGCTGCTCGGCGTGCGGCCGGCCGCCTGGCGCCGTCGCGCCTCTGCCGACGATCTTGCGCGAACTGGATACGATGACGCAGCCGACATTGGGATTGGGCGCGCTTGCTCCACGCGCCTCTTCGCCCAGCGCCACCGCTTCGGTCATGAAGCGGCGGTCTGCGCTCACATCCCGAACTGTTTCTCGAGCTTCTGGAATTGCTTTTGCCGCTCTTTGGCCGCGGCTTCCTTGTTCGCCTGGTCCTTCTTCTGGTCGGCGACGATCTCCGCATCGGTGCGGTTGGACGGGTAGAGATCCGCATAGACTATCTGTGGCGGGGGCGCCGTTCCGATCTTCGCGTCGACCAGGAACTCGATCACGATGATCGCGGTGACCAGGAAGGCGAGGCACGCTCCGATCACCTGCTCGCGGCTGCGCTGCCGCATGAAGGCGGCGAGGTCGCGGAACGCAGCGCGCGGGCTCGACGGACGTGGAAACCAGGACATGCCCGTTAGATAGGACGAGCGGTCGCCGACCGCCAGTGATGAGCGGCGCAGCCTGTCCGGGGGACAGGCGAGCAGCTTATCCGTCGAGCTGGAATCTCAGCGTGATGACGGCCGACGAAGTGACTGGATGACCGTCCTCCGTCGCGGGCTTGTACCTCCAGTGGGCCATCAGGTGCCGCCTTGCGGCATCCAGGAACACCGGGTCCGCGCGACCGAGCGGCTCGACCGCGATCACCCGTCCCTTCTCGTCGATCGTGAGCCGGAGCCTAAGCAGCGCCTCCTCGCCGCTGGCGAGTTTCGTTTCGGGATAGGGCGGCTTCAGGTCCGCTGCCGGAGTGAGCAGCCTCGCTTCGAGCTTCACCGGCTGGGGCAGCGGAGTCGGATCGACATGCGGCTGCGGGACCGTCGAAGAGCCGAGCCCGCCCAAGTCCGGCAGCGACGGCATCGTGTCGGGAATCTCCGGCCCGGTCTGCGGAAGCGGCACCTGCGGTTGCGGCTGGACGATCGTCGATTCGGCAGGATGCGAGGTTCGTGGCCTGATCGTGTCAGCCGGCGGCGGCTTCGGGGCAGGAATCAGCTCGATCGACGTCGGCCGGTCGAAGATGTGCCGGGAGACATCCATTTTCGCGCTCATCACCACAGCGACGACGGCGACGTGGATCGCAACGATCGCGAGCATCGCATTGGGGGAAGAGCGCCGCTGGGCGGCTATGGGGCGGCTGGCGGCGTAAGCGAGCATCGACCACTCCTTCACGCAACTCTGGTGTCTTGAATGTTACATTATAACATTCGTTCCGCAAAGAGGGATTTTGTTGGCCGCAGCTAGCGGCGAGCGGCCGCCTCCAGGCGCCGGACGGCGCGGTCCTTGCCCATGCGCGAGACGATCCCCGCCATTTCGGGCCCGCTTTCCCTGCCAGTGAGGGCGAGCCGCAGCGGGTGGAACAGCTCGCGGCCCTTCTTGCCGGTCTCGCGCTTTAGCTCGTCCGTCAGCGTGCGCCACGGCTCGCCCGCCCAGTCGATCCGCTCGGCCGTCGTGGCGGCGTCGCGCGCCACCAGCCTCTCGTCATGGCCGAGCTCGGGCGGATCGATGTCGCCGTGAAGCACCTCGAACCAGGGGGCGAAATCGTCCAGCCGCTCGAGATTGGGCCGAAGCAGCAGCCAATCCTCCTCGGTGGCGCCCTTCGGCAAGCGTTCCGCAACCGCCGCATAGTCGAGCTTGTGCAGAAGCCTCGCATTCAGGAGCTCGACGTCGTGCGGATCGAAATGCGCGGGCGCTCGGCCGAAGTGCGCGAAGTCGAAATCTCGCGCCAGCTCGGCCAGGCTCGTCACCGGCTCGACCGGCTGGGACGTCCCGATCCGTGCGAGGAGCGAAAGGAGCGCCATCGGCTCGACGCCCTCTTCCCGCAGATGCTCGGCGCCATAGGAGCCGAGCCGCTTCGACAGCTTGCCCTCGGCCGCGACCAGCAGCGCCTCATGCGCGAACTCGGGCGGCTTTGCGCCCAGCGCTTCGAACATCTGGATCTGGGTTGCGCTGTTGGAGACATGATCCTCGCCGCGCACGATGTGGGTGATGCCGAGGTCCACGTCGTCGATGACGCTCGGCAGCAAATAGAGCCAGCTCCCGTCCTCGCGGCGGACGACGGGGTCGCTCAGCAGCTTGGGATCGAAACGCTGCTCACCGCGGATGAGGTCGTTCCAGACGATCGGCTCGTCATGATCGAGCCGGAAGCGCCAGTGTGGAGCCCGGCCCTGGGGCGGGGGCTCATTCGGGTCCTTGCGTTCATAGACCGGCGGAAGGCCGCGGCCGAGAAGCACCTTGCGGCGAAGCTCCAGCTCCTCCGGCGTCTCATAGCAGGCGTAGACGCGGCCAGCCGACTTCAGCCGCTCGAACTCCCGCTCGTAGAGGTCGAACCGCTCCGACTGCCGCACCATTCGGTCGGGTTTCAGCCCGAGCCAGTCGAGGTCGTCGCGGATCGCGGCATCGAACTCGGCTGTGGAGCGCTCGCGGTCGGTGTCGTCGATGCGGAGGATGAAGTTCCCGCCGTGCTTCTTGGCGAAGAGAAAGTTGTGCAGCGCCGTCCGGATATTACCGACGTGCAGCCGACCCGTGGGCGAGGGCGCGAAGCGCGTGACGACGCTCATCGCGGCAGCTTCACCCTCGGCCCGGTGTGGAAGAAGTTGCTGATCGGGTAGCGCCGGTCGCGCCCGAAGTTGCGGTTGCCGATCTTCACGCCCGGCGGGGCCTGGCGGCGCTTGTACTCGGCCTTCAGGAGCTTGCTTTCGATGTCGGCGACGAGCGCCTCTTCCTCACCGGTCGCGTTCGCGACCTCCTTCACCGACATTTCCTTGTCGACGAGGCCTTCGAGGATCCGGTCCAGGGTAGAATAGGGTGGCAGGCTGTGCTCATCCTTCTGCCCGGGGCGAAGCTCCGCCGTGGGCGGCTTGGTGATGACGCGCTCGGGCATCACTGGGCCGTCCGGACCAAGCGCCCCCTCCGGCTTGTGCGCATTCCGCCAGCGCGACAGCGCGAAGACGGTCGTCTTGTAGGCGTCCTTCAGCACCGAATAGCCGCCGGCCATGTCGCCGTAGAGCGTAGCATAGCCGACGCTCATCTCGCTCTTGTTGCCGGTGGTGAGCAGCATCTGCCCCTCGGCGTTGGACAGCGCCATCAGCGTCACCATCCTGAGCCGCGCCTGGACGTTCTCGGCGGCAAGGCCCGTCAGCTGCGGCAGCATCTCGTTCACGGCGTCGACGCCGGGCGCGATGGAGATGACGTCATGGCGGCATCCGAGCAGGCGGGCGCATTCGCGCGCGTCCTCAAGGCTTTCCTCGCTCGTGTACTTCGACGGGAGCATCACGCCCCAGACCTTGTCGGGCCCCAGCGCATCGACGGCGACGGCGGCTGACAGCGCGCTGTCGATCCCTCCGGACAAGCCCAGGATCACGCCGGGGAAGCCGTTGCGGCCCACATAGTCGCGAAGGGCC
>DASVXR010000038.1:0-9121 GCA_036392595.1 Sphingomicrobium sp. | reverse complement strand
ACCATGCAGTCTTCGCTGCATGGTCCCCCTCCCCACCGCTGCGCGGCAGGGAGGAGCTAATCAGTTGACGACGATCAGGTCGTTCATGCCGAGCTGCTTGTGCATGAAGTGGCTGCAGTGGGCATGGTAGGTGCCGGCGCGCGGGACGAGGGTGACGCTCTTGGTCTCGTGGCCGCGCAGCTCGATCTCTCCCTCGGCCGCGTCGCCTCGCATGATCCGAGAGTTGCTGAAGAAGTCGTGAGCGGTGAAGTCGTGGCTGCTCCCTGAGCGGTTGACGAAGGTCAGGGTCACCGGGCGGTTGGCGCGCAGGTAAATCGGCTTGGGCGCGAAGTTGTAGCTCCAGACATAGATGGTCATCGCGGCGGGTTGCGCCGCGGCGGGAGCGGCTGACATCAGCGACAATGCGGCGAGCGCCGCGACACGGGACGCGATCATATACTTCTCCTTTCGCCCCTGTGCCGGCCCGGCAAGCGGCAATTCGCCGCCCCGTTGGTTGCCGGACCCGAGCGCCTGAAACGCACGCGGGGGCGCGCAGTTGCCGGGCCAGGTGGGTCCGAGCCGCGAAACAGGGCGAGTGAGCAGGCTGGCTCGACGCCATTCTTCGAAAAGTCGGCCATATGAATTCCCGCCGCCGCGATTTATTCTGCTGGGCAACCGCAGCGGGGGCTGCTGCATGGCCGACGTCTTCATCTCCTACAAGCGCGAGGATTCGGCGCGGGTGGGGAAGCTCGTTGCAGCGCTTCGCGCAGCCGGGCTCGATGCCTGGTGGGACGAGGACATAGAAGGCGGGGCGCAATGGGAAGCGACCATCGAACGGGCGCTCGCCGGCGCCAAGGCCGTGATCGTCTGCTGGTCGCCCGCGAGCGTCGCCAGCGAGAATGTGCGCTCCGAAGCCCGCGTCGCTCGTGAAGACGGGCGCCTCATCCAGGTCTTGCTGAAGCCGTGCGCCCCTCCGCTCTTCTTCGGCGAACGCCAGGGCTTCGATCTCAGCAAGTGGCGTGGCAAGGCCGGTGACCCGCGCATCGGGAGGCTTGCGGACAATGTGCGCAGGGTTGCGTCCGGTGAGCGGGTGGATGCGGACCAATTGCCACGAAGGCGCGGCTGGCTCGACGTGCGCATCCATGCTGCGGTGGCGGTCCTGCTGCTGCTGGCGGGGAGCGTAGCCGGCTGGTGGCTGCTGAGCCCGGCGACGGCGGAGGGGCCGATGACCCTCGCCGTCCTTCCGTTCAGGGCTCTCAACCCCGCCGACGCGAGCCTGGTGGACGCGATCTGGGATGACACGCGCGGCGCGATCGGCCGCAATCCCAACCTGAGGGTGATCGGGCGCAATGCCCTCGAAGCGCTCGCCGACCGGCATCTGGATGCCGAGGGTTATCGCCGCAAGATCGGCGCCGACTACCTTCTGAACGGCAGCGTCGAGCATATCGGCGAGCAAGTGCAAATGACGCTCAGCCTCGTTCGCACGAAAGACGGAGCGGAAGTGTGGAGCGACCGGATCGGCGGCAAGCTCGACGACGTGTTCGCCTTCCAGCAGCGCATCGCCAGCGAAGTCGAGGGCCGAATCCGCGGACGGCTCGCACCGGGCGGGGGAGTCACAAGCAAGAACATCGCGACGAGCGGCGAGGTCTATGCGCTGTTCGCCGCGGCCAGGGCCAAGATGCATCGCCGCGGCCAGGACGCGATCGCGGAAGCGATGGAGATGCTGCGCAAGGTCGTTGCGGCCGATCCCAATTATGCGCCGGGATGGGCCGAGCTCGGCGTGGCGAGGACTCTCTATTTCAGCGACCGAAAACCGCATGCCGAGCGCGTTGCGGAAGCGAAGTCCTACTTGCGCCGTGCGCTGGCGCTGGCCCCAAACCTCGCTCACGCGCATGCCGCCCTGGGCAGTGCGCTGGGTACCGCGCCCGAAGCCGAGGCTGAGCTGCGGCGTGCCGTGGCTCTCGACCCAGGCGATGCAGAGGCGTGGTTCTGGCTTGGGAATTTCTACGGCTTCGGAAACCGGATGAAGCAGGCCCTTCAGGCTTACCGGCGCGGCGTGGAGATCGAGCCGCTATGGTCGCAAACGGTCGGCAACGAAATATCCGCGCTGGTGGCGCTGAATGACCAGGCGGGGCTCCAACAGGAAATGCAGCGTCTGGAGCGAACCGGCGACCAGCTGCTGCTGGCCAAGATGCGCGCGCATGCAGCAGGCGTGACGGGGCATCCGGGCGATTTCTTGCGGATATGGCTCGAGCTTCTCCCTCAGCACCCTGAAGAGCGGGGCTATTTCGCACCGCGTGCCGCTCCAAGACTCTTGCAGCTCGGCTTCTTCGACGAGGCGGCTCTTGTCGGTCACCGGGACGCTTCCTGGGAGCTCACGTACGAGGGACGTCTCGGGCCGCCAGGTTTTGTGCTGTCGAAATTCAGTGGCTACGAGCGACCGATCGACTTCTGGCAGGATTCCGACGCGCCAGCCGTCATCGGCCGGCTCATGCTCAAGCAAGGCAGAGCGCAGGAATATGTCAGATATTATCGCGCCGCCTTCAAAGGTCCGGACGACTTCGCTGAAGCGTTCCTTGTCGACCGAATAACGATCCTCGTGACCCCGACCGTCGCTGCGGTGCTGCGCGCGGGCGGCGAGGGCGCGGAAGCGGACGGGGTGCTGCAACGGGTTGAGCCATTGCTGCTCGAGCAGTTGCACAATGGCCCGGCCACGCCCGACCTCCTTGCACTGTTGGGCCAGTTTCGAGCGCTTCGCGGCCGCGACGATGAAGCCATCTCGCTTCTCAGCCGAGCCGTTGGCGGCGGCTGGCTTCCGGACCGTCAGTTCAACGCAATCGACATCGCCGATGAGCCCTGCTTTTCCAGCCTTGTGAACCGGCCTGATTTCCAGGCGATCCGGCGGCGCATCCTGGCCCGGATCGAGGAGGAGCGGGGCAAGGTTCCGATCGTGCTCCTCGCCCAGGCTTTTCCCGCCCAGACGACGAGGGTAGCTGCCTGAGGCGCGGGCGGCGCGGCAAGTGAAGCGGCGGCCTAGGTCGCGCTAGCGAAGCCGCACTGCTTCTGTTCCATCGCGATCTGCTTGGTGATGCGCGTGGCGTTTTCCGCATAGGCCTGGGTCACCGACCCGTGGTTCACGGTCTTGCCGCGGAGCGGGCTCACGTTCTGGCAGATGTGGAAGACGTGCGGGGTCGCCGACTTCTTCGCTCCGTTCTCGGGAGCGATCCAGTAGACCACGTCCTGGCCGGCGGGGTTCTGGGCAGTCTTGGTGGCGTCCGTCACCGTCTTCGAATCGCGCGCGATGTCCTGTGCCTGCGAGGCGACCTCCGGCGAGCAGTCGGTGGTGGGCTGACTGGCTTTGATCTCAGCCGCGCACTTGTTCATGTCCTTGGTATATTGCTCGACCGACGGCGGGTGCCAGCTGACCCCGATCAGAGTCGCGGCGACGGCGAGCACCGCGCCGATGCCGCCGGCGATCTTCTTGTTCTTGGGGTCCATGTCCTTGTCCATGAAGATCAGGACGATGAGCGGCAGGAAGGCGATGAGGGTGATGATCGCGCCTAGCTGGTTCTGGAAGAAGAAACGGGCGCGGTCGGACTCGCGGGCGGGGTCTTGCTTGTTGGCCGCCTTCCACATGAGGCTTCCGGCGATGGCGAAAATGGCGATCCCGACGAGGATGCCGATCAGCAGCGGAAGATTGCCGTGGTCGAACTTGTGCTGGCGGAGGAGGACGACGCCGGCGATCTCCCCGGCGATGGCGATCGCCCAGGCGACGGCGGCGAAAATGCGAAGGCGGGTGGCGGCGGACTTCTGGCCATGCGTCGCACGCCATTCCCTGGTGACGTCGACCTCTTCGGCCCGCTTGTCGTCGGTCATGTTCGGTTCCCCCATAGCGATGCTGGTGTACTGACGGACGTCGAGGGAAGCCTTAGCCCGCCTCGGGCCCACGCAAACTCCACAGCTTCATCAGGCTAGGGGAGTGAACTGCTGTCTGCAATAGAGCAGGGGACGGCGGCGAAATGCTGGCAACACTCAAATAACGAACCAAACAGGTGAAAAACATCTTGACATCGTAACGCTGTTTGGGTACACGACAGGAACAGTGAAGAATTGTGATTCGGGCCCTTCGAGGGGCTCGGGACGGGCCGACGCCGACGAGGCGCTTCGGCCCGATTTCGTTGGAGGGAGCGAGTGGCGGGGAAGCGGAAGGACAAGCCGGCGCTGGTGCTGGTCGCCGGCGAAAAGCCGCAGAAGCGCAAGGCGACTCCGCGAAGCTGGACCCGGGAGAAGGAGGTCATGTTCCTGTCGGTGCTCGCCGACACGTGCAACGTTACTTGCGCGGCTGAGGAAGCGGGAGTTTCAACCAGCAGTGCGTACGAGCGGCGCAAGGAGAATGCGGCGTTCCGCGCCGGCTGGCTGGAAGCGATCTCCGTCGCTTACCAGCGGCTCGAGCTGGTGCTGCTCGACCGTGCGTTCAATGGAACCGAGAAGGTGGTGAAAAGGCGCGACGGTTCGGAGGAGCGGATGCTCGAATATTCGAACCAGCTCGGGCTGACCCTGCTAAAGATGCATCGCGACACGGCCGTCGAAGCGAGCACCGAGTTTCAGCCCGACCAGATCGAGGAAATGAGAGAGCGGCTGTTCAACAAGCTCCGCCGACTGAAGGAACGTGCCGCCGCTGAAAATGAAGCGAGCGCATGATCCTGCTGCAGCGCGCCGAGCGGCTGCTCAGGCGATTTCGCGAGGCGAGCGAGGAAGAGCAGTGGCGGATCATCCAGTCGATGACTCCGCTCGACCTTGCGGCACTCGACGTCTGGTTCGAGTTCTGGGCGCACAAGAACCAGCTGCCCCCGAACGGCGACGCCTGGCGCGTGTGGCTGATGATGGCGGGCCGCGGCTTCGGGAAGACGAGGGCAGGGGCCGAGTGGATCCACGGGCTGGCGAACGCCCGGCCCGGAGTGCGCATCGCACTCGTCGGGGCGACAATTCACGATGCGCGGAGCATCATGGTCGAAGGCGTAAGCGGCATTCTGAGCGTCGCTCGCAATTACGGGCGGCGCCTTAGCTGGGAGCCGAGCCTCGGTCGGCTGAAGTGGCCGAACGGAAGCGAGGCCGCGCTCGTTTCCGGCGACAATGCGGATGGCTTGAGGGGTCCGGAACATGATTTCACCTGGTGCGCTGCAGCTACTCGACATGATCGTTGCCGGCGCGGTGGAAGAAGGGCCGAGGTCATCGCCGCCCGCCACTCCGGGCGAGGGTGCATGCTACATCGTGGCGGCCGGAGCGACCGGCGAGTGGGCGGGCAGGGACGAGATGCTCGCGGAATTTTCCAGCGGCGGCTGGCGCTATGTCGCCCCGCTAGAGGGAATGAACCTGTTCGTGCGTTCGACGGGCACATGGGCGCTGCACCGGGCAGGCGCATGGGAGCTGGGATTGGTGCGGGGATCGAGCCTCGTCATCGGTGGGCAACAGGTGGTCGGCGCGCGCGCTGCTGGCATAGCGACGCCGGCGGGTGGCTCAACGATCGACGCGGAGGCCCGGACGGCGGTCGCTCAGATCCTCTCCGCGTTGCGAGCGCACGGACTCATCGATATGTAATAAAATATAGCTTCGACAATAAGTTAAGCCGCGCATCGACGAAATACTGATGCTTTTCGGCAACAGGTCGGCCCAATCCCCTTCTTGCGCGGCAACCAGCGCTCTCATAATGTGTTGCTGCGGTTCAATCAGAACGCATTGAAAGGGGACACATATGCGCAAGCTGGCCATTGCGTTGGCGCTCGCATCAACGACCCTCGCGACTCCCGCCTTCGCTCGTGACCACTCACCCTATGTGGGCATCGAAGCCGGCGGCATGCACGTCGAGGATCAGGACTTCACTTACACGGACAACACGATCACCGTTCCGAGCGGCGTTTCGAACTCCTACACGGTCGCCTACGGCACCGGCTGGGACGTCGACCTGATCGGAGGCTATGATTTCGGCGCGTTCCGCGTCGAAGGCGAGCTTGCCTACAAGCGCGCCGGCGTTGACAGCGTCACGACGGATTCACGGATTGCGCCCGCCGGCACCGGCGGCAATCTCGATGGCGGCCACATCAGCATTTTCTCGGCCATGCTCAATGCGCTGCTCGACTTCGGGAACGAGGACGGCCTGAGCGGTTACATTGGTGGCGGTGCGGGTCTTGGCAGCGTGAAGCTGCGGGCCGCGACCTCGCCGGCCGGTGGCCCGGCAGTCGACGATTCGGATTCGCGTCCTGCGTTCCAGGCGATCGCCGGCGTGCGCTACGCGCTGACTCCGAACATCGACATCGGTCTCAAGTATCGCTTCTTCACGGCGACGAACCTGAAGTTCACCGGCACCAACCCGGTCACGCAGTCGCCGTTCACGATCAAGAGCGACGTTCGCACGAACAGCCTGCTGGCGAGCCTGATCTACAACTTCGCGGCGCCGCCGCCTCCGCCGCCGCCTCCGCCGCCTCCTCCTCCGCCGCCTCCGCCGCCTCCGGCGACGCAGACGTGCCCGGATGGATCGGTGATCCTGGCGACGGACACGTGCCCGGCTCCGCCGCCTCCGCCTCCGCCTCCGCCTCCGGCGCCAGAGCGCGGCTAAGCGGCCGACAAGGCAAGAAAATACCGGTCCGGGCTACCCAGCCCGGGCCGGTTTTATTTTGCGCGCCAGCAGCGCGGTCGCTTCTGCGACGCTTTGCCGACCTAGGTGAGGAGAATTAGCGGCTGGCCGCGTATTGCGTTGGCGGAGCCTTGTCCCAGCCGTAGATGTCCGGGAGATAGGTCAGCTTGCCGTCGCGGACCTGCGCCGTGATGTAGGTCAGATAGATGCGGGTGCCCTGGGGCAGCTGCACGCGCGTCTCTGCGTCAGTGCCGGGAGAGACCGGGTCCGTTCCAAGCAACCAACGGCCGAGCCGTTTCGCATCCTCCACCCGGACGCAGCCATTGCTCAGGTTTCGGTTCGCCAGCGCGAACTTCGCATGATCCGGAGTGTCGTGAAGGTAGATGTCCTCCGGGTTCGGGAAGGGGAACTTCAGAATCCCCATTGAATTCAGGGGCCCCGGGGCCTGCCTGATCTTTAGGTGCAGCGTACCGGCGGCAGCGGCCTTCCAGTCGATCGACTTGGGATCGAGGACCTTCGGATTCTCGCTCCACTCGTCGATCACATCGTAGCCGTGCGACTTGAAGTAGCCCATGCCGAGCTTCAGCACATTGGGCGCGATGGTCTTGCGCACGAGATGGTCGGGCGCGTGCCAGTAGGGATGATAGGTGATGTAGTACATCACGCTCGCGATCATCGGCGTGGGCAGCTCGTTCGTGCCAGTGATGACCTTCATTGAATCGAGCGGCTGACCGTCCTGGTAAAGCGTCAGCATCGACGAGCCGGAATCGACCAGCAGGAACCGCCCCTTGGCCGGAAGGGAACGGACGCGATCCAGGTTGGCGAGCAGCCGCGGGTCCGGAGTCATGTTTCCCGAGGCCTGGGCTTCGGCGAAGGCCGTGTCGCGCAGCTGCGCGTAGATGGGATTGACGTTCGAGACGGCCGCGAGGTGCTGCTCGAGCGACGGTGCAGCCGCCGCGGTGAGAAGGATTTGGTCGGGCCGCGTGCCCTGGGGCTCGAGCACTGGATAGGCGTAGATCATTCCAGCCGTCGGCGCCTTGATCGCCTGTGCATATTGGACCCAGGCAGTCGACAGCGTCTGCTCGGCCGCCGCGAGGTCGGCCTGGTTGCCGCTTTGCGCCTGAGCCGCCGCGGCCTGCACCTGCTGCGCAAGCTGCGGGCCTGCGGAGAAACCGTCGAAGGGGGCGCGCTGAAGTATGTTGACGAGCTCCGCGACCGCGGGGCTCGGGACGCCTCCGCGGAACCAGATCGGCTGCGATCGCCAAGTGTCGTAAAAGGCCGAGACACCCGCCGCGGCCGACATCTCCGGCGCCTGTGACGTGGCAGCGGTGCCCGCACCGAGCTGGGCGGAAGCGGGGACGGTCGAGAGCAATGTGGAAGCGCAGAGCCCGAGAGCTGCGATTTTCAGCCTGGTGCGTGCCACTTCCATCCCCCTCGTTACGAGAGCCGATATCTTAACCTCGTTTATCCCTCATCCAACCTGCATTTTCGATGAATTGCCGCAACTTAAGCCGACCTGTGTCATCGATGCGACACGTGTGGCGCACCGGAACTGCGCTTCGCCCCTTGTCTTCGACGACGCGAGCCGGATAGGGCGAGGCGAACGCCGCCAGGAGCGCCGAAGCTTGCACAGGGGAGATTGATGAAGGTCGAGGGAATTGCCGCCGTGGTGACCGGAGCGGCCTCCGGTCTCGGTGAAGCGACGGCGCGCGAGCTCGCGAGGCGCGGAGCCAAGGTCGCGGTTTTCGACAGGGATAGCGCGCGCGGCGAGCAGGTCGCAGCCGACATCGGCGGCGTTTTCTGCGAGGTCGACGTGACAAGCGACGAGAAGGTCGCCGCAGCTTTCGCCAAGGCCCGCGAAGCTCATGGACAGGAGCGGATCCTCGTCAACTGCGCGGGGGTGGCCAATGCCGCCAAGACGGTTTCGCGCGACAAGGAAACGAAGGCCGCTCGGTCCTATCCGATGCAGCAGTTCGAGCTCGCTATCCAGATCAACCTCATCGGGACCTTTCGCTGTATCGCCAACTCCACTTTCGGGATGGTGGACCTGGAGCCGCTCGAAGACGGAGAAAAGGGCGTCATCATCAACACTGCGTCCGTCGCCGCGGAGGACGGGCAGATCGGGCAGGCCGCCTATTCCGCCTCCAAGGGCGGGGTGCTGGCGATGACTCTTCCCATCGCGCGTGACCTCATGAACGAGGGCGTTCGCGTGAACACGATCCTCCCCGGCGTTTTCAAGACGCCGATGGTCGCCATGATGCCGCCGAACGTGCAGGAGGCCTTGGGCGCTCAGGTGCCCTTCCCGAAGCGGCTCGGAAAGGCGGAGGAATATGCCGACCTCGCCCTCTTCCTCATCGAAAATCCATACATGAATGCTGCCGCGGTCCGCCTCGACGGCGGAATCCGGATGGCGCCGCGCTGAGTGGACTACCCGGCTCTCCTCGATCAGCTCGCCGATACGGCGGTCGAAGCCGGCGAGGCAATCCTCGAGGTCGTACGGCGCGGCTTCGA
>DASVXR010000037.1:0-3418 GCA_036392595.1 Sphingomicrobium sp. | reverse complement strand
CAAGCGACGCCCATCCAGCGCCAGGCCATTCCGACGGTGCTGACCGGCCGCGACCTGCTGGGCATCGCTCAGACCGGCACAGGCAAGACGGCGGCCTTCATGCTGCCTTCGCTCGATCGGCTCGCAGCCGCGAAGCGCTTTCCCAAGCCCGGCCACGTCCGCATGCTCGTTCTCGCGCCGACGCGTGAGCTCGCCGCGCAGATCGCCAAGAGCGCCGAAGCCTATGGCCGCTTCATACGCCTGTCGGTCGGAGTGATCTTCGGCGGAGTTCCGAATTCGAAGAGCGTGCGCACGGTCGCCCGCGGCCTCGACGTGCTCGTCGCGACCCCAGGCCGCCTGCTCGACCTGATCGACCAGCGCGCCCTAACCCTGCGCGAGCTCGAGATCCTCGTCCTCGACGAGGCCGACCAGATGCTCGACCTCGGCTTCATCCACGCGCTGAAGCGGATCGTCGCTTTGGTCCCGCCCAAGCGCCAGACCCTGTTCTTCTCGGCCACCATGCCAAAGGCGATCAAGGAGCTCGCTGATCGTTATCTCACCAACCCGGCCGAAGTATCGGTCACCCCGGCCGCGACCACCGTGGAGCGCATCGCCCAGAGCGTGACCATGGTGAACCAGGCCGAGAAGACGGCGCTGCTGGCGACTGTCCTTGGCCGCGAGCCGGTCGAGCGCGCGCTGGTGTTCAGCCGCACCAAGCATGGTGCCGACAAGATCGTGCGCTTGCTCGAGGCTGCCGGAATCCCCGCCAACGCGATCCACGGCAACAAAAGCCAGGCGCAGCGCGAACGCGCGCTCGCGCTCTTCCGCTCGGGCGAGGTGAACGTGCTGGTAGCGACCGACATCGCCGCGCGCGGCATCGACATCCCGGGCGTCAGCCATGTCGTGAACTTCGACCTGCCCGACGTGCCCGAGCAATATGTCCACCGCATCGGCCGCACCGCGCGCGCCGGCGCCGACGGGATCGCCATGGCTTTCTGCAGCCCCGACGAGCGCGCCAACCTGCGCGACATCGAGCGAACGACGCGCCAGCGCATTCCGGTTGCGCCGCTCCCGGCGGACTTCACCGCGTCAGCTGAGGCCTTCAAGCGGTTGAAGCCGGCGCCGAAGGGCGCCCCACAGCGCCCGTCGACCAAGGCCGATCGCCGCAACGACGGCAAGCGCCGGGAACATCGCAACGAGCGCCAGCAGCGCCATCCGCATCGTGCCGACGGCCATGCCGCGCACCGGCCGGACGGCGGCCAGCCGAAGCGCAAGTTCCGCGGACGGCGCGGCCGGAGAGGCGGCGCCCGCGCGGCCTAGGCGATCGCCGGCCGCATCCGTGTCCCTAGGTCAGCGTCAAGAGGAGCTGCGGAAGGGAGACTCTGAAGTCGCCACTCTGGGCATCGAGATGGACCTGGCCGTTGAGCGTGGTCCAGTCGGTGTGCAGTTCGACCTCGATCAGGACCCATGCGTTCTTCGGTATCGGGACTCCCGACGCCGACAGGATGTCGTTGAACCCGATCGACGAATCGTTGCCGCCTCCGAAGAAGCCGCCGTTCGCCGATGCATCGCCGAGGACCTGGTCCGCGACGACCGCGCTGTTGGACGAGTCCATGCTCCACACGGTGGTGCGCGCCCGAACCGTGGCCCGCGCCTCGGAGTCGGGGAAGAACCATTCCGCGACTCCGTTCCAGTCCGCGTCGACCCTCAAGTGCGCGTTCACGGCGAGCTGGACCGAGGCCGTCAGCGTCATCACCCTGCTTTTCGGGTTTTGAAAGAGCGTGAAGAAGCTGAGACGGCCCGTACCGGTTTCGGTGAACGCATTGTCATGGGTGACTTCCAGCTCGTACCGCGCCCAATTGTCTCCGGGCGCGACGTTCGAATCGACGACGGCCCCCTGATCGGCGAAGCTGCGGATGAAGGTCACCTCATCCAGCGTCACGTCGATGAGGGGCGGCGGAATGATCGGGACCATCTCTCCGAGGCGATGCGCGGCCGCGGCGGAAGCGTCGACGGCCCTTCGGTGAGCCTGGTCGGCCAGCTGCTTGCGCAACTTCGAGCGCTCGGCAGCCAGTGAATCGAGGCGATCGACGTCGAGCCCGGCGCGCTGCAGCTCACGTCGCGCGAATTCGCGGTTCTCGCGTGCCAGCTCGGCTCGGGCGCGGACCGCCTGCGGGTCCCGGCTGGGCCGCTGGCGGCGGGGCACAATGACCTTCTCGATGAAGGCCTCCGCTCTGTTGCGCAAATCCGTGTGCGTGGTCGGCTTGTCTATGATCAACGTTTCCATGATCGACGCCTTTCCCCAAGGGCGCCATCACCGGCCCATGCCGGCGGACGGCGCATTGCACCCCCCGCGACTCACCGAGCAGCCGCGGAAATTAGCAAAAAACAGCAGTGCCGGGAATTCCGTCAGCGGCGTTTCCGCACCCTCGCTCCCCCGCGCGCGTACGCGTGCGCGCGCGTGACATCGGGGCGGAAATCCCTATATCTGGACTATGGCAATTCCCCCACAGAACAACAGTTACGACGCCGAAAGCATCAAGGTGCTCAAAGGGCTCGACGCGGTGCGCAAGCGGCCCGGCATGTACATCGGCGACACGGACGACGGGTCGGGCCTCCACCACATGGTGTTCGAGGTCAGCGACAATGCGATCGACGAGGCGCTCGCCGGCCACTGCGACCGGGTGCTGATCACCCTGAATCCGGACGGCTCCGTCAGCGTCGAGGACAATGGCCGCGGAATCCCGACCGGAATTCACCCGGAGGAAGGCGTGTCGGCGGCCGAGGTCATCATGACCCAGCTTCACGCCGGCGGTAAGTTCGAGAACACGTCGGACGACAATGCCTACAAGGTCTCGGGCGGTCTCCACGGCGTCGGCGTGAGCGTCGTCAACGCGCTCAGCGAGACTCTCGACCTCACCATCTGGCGCGACGGCGAGGAGCATTTCATGCGCTTCCGCCACGGCGAGCCGGAGGCGCCGCTGAAGGTCGTCGGCAAGACCGACAAGCGCGGCACGCGGGTGACCTTCCTTCCGTCGGGCGAGACCTTCAAGTCGGTCGAGTTCGACTTCGAGCTTCTGGAGCACCGCTTCCGCGAGCTGGCTTTCCTCAATTCGGGCGTGCGCCTCGTCCTCACCGACGCCCGGCACGCCGAGCCGAAGAGCGTCGAAATGTTCTACGAGGGCGGGATCGCCGCGTTCGTCAAATGGCTCGACCGCGCCAAGACTCCGCTGGTGCCCGACCCGATCGCGATCAGCGGGCAGCGCGACGACATCGGCATCGACGTCGCCCTCGAGTGGAACGACAGCTATTATGAGAACGTCCTCTGCTTCACGAACAACATCCCGCAACGCGACGGCGGGACGCACCTCGCGGCGTTCCGGGCTGCGCTGACCCGCACGCTCAACAATTATGCCGATCGCTCGGGCATGATGAAGCG
>DASVXR010000036.1:0-5787 GCA_036392595.1 Sphingomicrobium sp. | reverse complement strand
GGCCTCTCGAGCCTGCGGACCTTCGCAGCGTGACGGCGCCGGACCTTCGGGCTTTCCTCGCCCAACGCCGCGGCGAAGGCCTGGCAGCCTCATCCGCGGCGCGAGAGCTCTCGGGCGTCCGCGCTTTCCTCAAATATGCCGCCGAGCAGGCCGGCGCCGTCGCGCACCTGCCGCGAACGCGCGCTCCGAAGAGACCGCGAACCCTGCCGCGGCCGGCCTCGCCCGACGACGCTCTAGGTCTCGCCGAAAATGCTGCCGAGGCGGCGAGCGCTCCCTGGATAGGCGCTCGCGACCTGGCGATCCTGCTTCTGCTCTACGGGGCAGGGCTGCGTGTCGCCGAAGCCCTATCCCTCACCGCGCGCGTGCTGCCGATCGGAGCCACTCTTCGGGTCACCGGAAAGAGATCGAAGACGCGCGTCGTGCCCGTCGTTCCGGCGGTTAGCGAGGCGATCGAGGCTTACGTCCGCGAGTGTCCTTATCCGCTCAGCGGTGACGTGCCCTTGTTCGTCGGGGCGCGGGGCGGGCCTCTGAACGCCGACCTCGTGCGGCGCTCCGTTGCTGCGGCGCGGCGGAGGCTGGGACTTCCGGAGAGCCTGACCCCGCACGCCCTTCGCCACAGCTTTGCGACGCACCTGCTGGCGCGAGGCGCGGACCTGCGTGCGCTGCAGGAGCTTCTCGGCCACGCGAGCCTCTCGTCGACGCAAATCTATACGGCCGTCGATGCGGCGCGGCTGCTCGACGTGTACCGGCACGCGCACCCGCGCGCCTGACCTAGCGTTCGGCGAGCTTCCGCTCGACGGCATCCCAGAACAGACCCGGCGTATCCGTGCCGTTGAACTCGTCGATTGCAACGATGCCGGTGGGCGAGGTGACGTTGATTTCGGTCAGCCAGCGGCCCCCAATTACGTCGATGCCGACGAGCAGCAGGCCGCGCTTGCGGCACTCGGGGCCGAGGGCGGCGCAGATCTCCTGCTCGCGTGCAGTGAGCTCCGTCTTCGCCGCCTTGCCGCCGACGGCGAGGTTCGAGCGGATTTCGCCCTCCCCAGGGACGCGGTTGATCGCGCCGGCGACCTCACCGTCGACGAGCACGATCCTCTTGTCGCCCTCGGCGATCTCCGGGAGGAATTTCTGGACGACGTGCGGCTCGCGATAGGTCCGGTTGAACAGCTCGATCACCGAAGCGAGGTTGCGGCCGTCCGGGCCGATCCGGATCACCGCTCCGCCGGCAAAGCCGTGAATCGGCTTGATCACGATTTCGCCGTGCTCCGCGAGGAACTTGCGCGTCAGCCCCTTGGATCGGGTGATCGCGGTCGGCGGCATGAACTGCGGGAAGTCCAGCACCCAGACCTTCTCCGGAGCATTGCGAACGCTCGCGGGGTCGTTGACGACCAGAGTTTCGCCCTGGATCCGCTCGAGGAGGTGCGTCGCGGTGATATAGCCGAGGTCGAACGGCGGGTCCTGCCGCATCAGCACCACGTCCACGTCGCGCCCGAGGTCGAGGATGCGCGGCTCGCCGAAGCGATAATGATCGCCTGCGACGCGCTGGACGGTGACCGGATAACCCATGGTCCACAGCCGCCCCTCGACGAAGCTCAGGTCCTCCGGCGAGTACCAGTCGAGCTCGTGACCCAGCTCCTGCGCCTTCAGCATCAGCGCGAAGGTGGAATCGCCCGCGATGTTGATCCGGTCGAGCGGGTCCATCTGCACGGCGACACGGAGCGGCATGGCGGAGCGACTAGAGTCTCACTGGCGGCTTGTCACCCTTGCCAGACGTTCGGCAGGTGCCTCGGCCAGCGCCCCGGAACGATGAAAATGGCGTCGATCCGCACGTCATCGCCGTCGCGCATGTAGCGCGGCGCGAGCCGCTCGGCAGCGACGACGACCCGCCGCAGCCGCCACGGGTCGAGCGCAAAGGCGGCAGCCTCGTCAGTCGCGCGAGCCTTGACCTCGACGAAGGCGAGGGTCCGTCCACGGCGAGCGACGATATCGACCTCGCCGCCCGGCACTCGCGCCCGTCGAGCGAGAATCCGCCAGCCGCGAAGGCGCAAATACGAGCACGCGAGCGTTTCCGCGCCGCGCCCGCGTTTTTCGGCCGCCTCGCGGTTCATTTGCGCGCGAGCTCCAGCGCGCGTGCGTAGGCGCGCTTTCGGGGAATGCCGAGCCGCTGGGCAACTTCGGCCGCCGCACGGGAGGGCGACAGGCTGGCCATGGCTGCCTCAAGCATCGAATCGAGCTCATCGTCGCTCACTTCTTCGGCCTCGCGCGCAGGTCCCACGACGATCACGATCTCACCCTTGGGAAAATCGTCCGCGTACCGCTGTGCAAGATGGGGCAGAGTGCCGGTCACGCACTCCTCGTGGAGCTTGGTGATCTCGCGAGTGACGGCTGCGTCTCGCGACCCGAGCTGCGCTGCGAGCGCCAGGAGCGTGTCGCCAAGGCGAGGGCCGCCCTCGTAAATGACGAGCGTGGCTCGCACGTCAGCAATTTCCGCAATCGCGTCGGCCCGTGCCTTCGCCTTGGCGGGAAGAAAGCCGAGGAACAGGAACCGGTCGGTCGGAAGGCCCGACAATGTGAGCGCCGCAATCGCCGCGCAAGGGCCCGGAACGGTGGTCACATGCCGACCAGCCTCGCGCGCTGCGCGGGCAAGCTTGAAACCGGGGTCGGAGATTAGGGGGGTTCCGGCGTCGCTGACCAACGCGATCGCCTCGCTCGCAAGTCGCGCGATAATCGTCTCCCGGTCACGGTCGCTCGAATGATCGTCATAGCGCGACATCGGCGCCTTTGCCCCAATGTGCGCGAGCAATTTGCCCGTCACTCGAGTGTCTTCGGCCAGGATCCGGTGAGCGCGGCGAAGCGTGTCGGCGGCACGCGGGCTGAGGTCGCCCAGGTTCCCGATCGGCGTGGCGACCAGGTAAAGTCCTGCTGTTAACGGTTCGCTCACTGCTGAATCGCCAATAAACTCTTCCAAACACGGCGAAAAAGAGTCATCGTGGCGACTTCATCGTTGTGCCTGGGGAGAGGTGCGGTGATTGCATTAGTAATGGCCTCGGCGATGTTTCTGACGGGCCTTCAGGCGACGATCAATGCTCCGACCACGGCATTTCGCGGCTGTCTGAAGCAGGCCGGTGAAAAGGCGAAGAACGAGAAGGTCGGCCCCGACGCGATCGAGGCCTACATCCGCAATGCCTGTACGGTGCAGGGCGATGCTCTGAAAACGGCAGTGATCGCCTTCCGAATGAAGAATGGGATGGCGAAAAAGGCGGCGGCTGACGACGCTGTAATGACGATCAACGATTATGTCGGGACGATCGTCGACAATTACCAATTCATGGCCGACTATAATAAGCCGAAGCCGGCACCAGCGGCCGCGCCGGCTGCGCCGGCCTCTCCGACCACTCCGGCCTCTCAGCCAAAGCCGCCGAAGCCTTAGGTTCGGCCAAGGCGATCTCGCCGAGGATCGCGTCGAGCAGCAGCCGTCCACGCGCCGTCGCCGCAATTCGCGCTCCATCGCGCGACAGGTGGCCGCTTTCGGCCAGCCGGTCGACCTTCCTCCAGTCGACAATTGAAGCGAGGCCGAAGCGCCGCGCCAGCGCCTCGGCGTCGATGCCCTCGCGAAGGCGCAAGCCCATGACGAACGCCTCGTCCGCGGCTTCCGTCGGACGGAGCGGGTCTTCCTCGCTTATGCCATGGCCGTTTCGCCGGACGGCCGAGACGAAATTTTCGGGCTTGCGATGCCTGACCGTGCGCATTCCGAGGCGCCGGCCGTGCGCGCCGGGGCCGACGCCCGAATAATCGCCGTAACGCCAGTAAGTGAGATTGTGGCGGCTCTCCTGACCGCGACGGGCGTAGTTGCTGATCTCATAGCCGGGGAGGCCGGCGACGGCCGTCATCTCTTCCGTGAGCTCATAGAGCCGCGCTGCCGCGTCGGGGTCGAGCATTCGGAATTCGCGCCTGGCGGCCATGGTCGCAAAGCGAGTGCCTGGCTCGATCGTCAGCTGGTAGAGCGACAGGTGGCCGGTCCCGAGGCTGAGCGCCTGCGCCAATGTCGCCGACCAGCTCGCCTCGGTGTCGGACGGAAGCGCATAGATCAGGTCGAAGCTGACCCGGCGAAAAGGCTTCTGGGCGATCTCGAGTGCTTTCCACCCTTCTCGCGCCGAATGGGCGCGGCCTAGAAAGGCGAGGGCGCTATCGTCGAAGCTCTGAAGCCCCAGCGATAAACGGTTCACGCCGGCGGTCGCCAGCTCCCCGAAGCGCGCGGCCTCGACCGAGTTCGGATTGGCCTCCAGCGTGATTTCGATGTCTTTCGCGGCCGCCCAGTGCCCGCAGGCGGCTTCGATCACCGCGGCCACGGTCGCGGGGTCCATCAGCGATGGCGTGCCACCGCCGAAGAAGATCGAAGTCAGCCGGCGGCCGGGCAGAAGCCGCGCCTCGTGCGCCAGGTCGGCCAGCAGCGCCTCGCGCCATTGATCCTGGTCGATCGATGCGCGGACATGGCTGTTGAAGTCGCAATAAGGGCATTTGCTGACGCAGAACGGCCAGTGGACGTACAGCGCCAGCGGCTCGCCACTCATTCGTTCAGCGCCTGCACGAGCTTCCGGAACGCATCCGCTCGGTGGCTGATGCGATGCTTAAGCTCTGGATCGAGCTCGCCGAAGGTCTCCTCATATCCGACCGGCACGAACATCGGATCGTAGCCGAAGCCCCTCTCGCCGCGTGGCGGCCAGACGAGGATCCCATCGACCCGCCCGTCAAAGGTCTCGACCTGTCCGTCGTTGGGCCAGGCGATGGCGAGCGCGCAGGCGAAATGCGCTGCAGGTGCTGCGTCGGGCTCGGTCGCCGCGACCTCACGCCAGACCTTTTCCATGGCGCGCTTCCAGTCGCGATTGCCCTCCGCATCCTCGGCCCAGCGCGCCGAGAAAATGCCGGGAAGTCCGTGCAGCGCGTCGACGCAGAGGCCGCTGTCGTCCGCGAGCGCCGGGAGGCCGCTGAGGTCTGCGGCTTCGCGCGCCTTGAGGTCGGCATTGTCGGCAAAGGTGTTGCCGATCTCCTCCGGTTCCGGGAGGCCGAGCTCCTCGGCTCCGACGACGGAAATTCCAAGCGGTTCGATCAGCTCGGCAATCTCGCGGAGCTTCCCGGGATTGTGGGTCGCGATGACCAGCTGGTCGCCGATCGGCCTCATCGTCCGACCGCCCTCAGCTGCGCCTGGAAGATCTCGCCGCAGCCGATGCGCGCCAGCCGGAGGAGCCTCAGCAAACCCTCTTCATCATAGCATTCGCCCTCGGCCGTCACCTGCGCCTCCACAATGGAACCGTCCGCGGTGAGGACGAAATTGCCGTCGCACCCGGCCTGGCTGTCCTCCTCGTAATCGAGGTCGAGAACGGCCGTTCCCTGGTGGATTCCGCAACTGACAGCCGCCACCTGAGTGCGGATCGGGTCGACCATGACGGCCTGGTTTTCCAGCAGCTTGTCAACCGCGATGCGTAGAGCGACCCAGCCACCTGAAATGGCGGCGGTACGCGTTCCGCCGTCCGCCTGGATGACGTCGCAGTCGATGACGATCTGCCGTTCGCCGAGCGAGACCAGGTTCGTGACCGCGCGAAGCGACCGGCCGATCAGCCTTTGGATCTCCTGCGTCCGGCCGGACTGCTTGCCCTTCGCGGCCTCGCGGTTGCCGCGCGTGTGGGTAGCCCTTGGAAGCATCCCATATTCCGCAGTGACCCAGCCTTGGTTCTTGCCGCGAAGGAAAGGCGGGACCTTTTCCTCGACGCTGGCCGTGCAGAGCACGCG
>DASVXR010000035.1:0-2431 GCA_036392595.1 Sphingomicrobium sp. | reverse complement strand
CGCATCGAGATGATCGTGCCGCACTGCGAGAGCACGCCCTCGGCAAGGTCCGACGGACGCTGCGTGATCAGGCCCAGGGACACGCCATATTTGCGGCCTTCCTTGGCGATACGCTCGAGGATCCGGCGGACGGCCTGGCCGTTTTCCGCGCTCTCGTCCTTGGGCACGTAGCGGTGCGCCTCTTCGCAGACGAGGAGGAGCGGCTTCTGCGCCTCGGTGCGCGACCAGATCGCGTAATCGAACACCATTCGAGCGAGCACCGAGACCACGACCGACGTCACTTCGGACGGGACTCCCGAAACGTCGACGATGGAGATCGGCTTGCCATGGCTCGGCAGGCGGAAGAGCCTGGCAAGCAGGGTCGGCATCGAGTCCGACACCAGCATTCCGGAGAACATGAAGGTGTAGCGCGGGTCGGCGCGAAGCTCATCGAGCTTCGTCTTCAGGCGCTGGAAGGGCAAAGTGTCGCCGGCGCGGTCGAGCTTGCCCATCTCGTTGACGATGATCGAATGGAGATCCGTCAGCAGGTAGGGAATAGGGCTGTCGACGGTCACCTTGCCGAACTGGCTCACGTCCTTCCCCTTGGTGCGCGCCGCGAGCAGGCACTTGGCGAGGATGTCCGCGTCGCGCTGCCGCTCGGACCCGTGCGTCGTCAGGAGCACTTCGCAATGCTCCTCGAAGTTCATCAGCCAGTAGGGCAGCTGGAGGTTGTCGACGTTGAAGATCTCGCCGCAATTCTTGAACGCCGCGGAATATTCGCCGTGCGGGTCGATCATCATGATGTGACCTTCGGGCGATGATTGCGAGATCCGGTGCAGGATCAGCGCGACCGAGGTCGACTTACCGGTACCGGTCGATCCCAGCACCGCGAAATGCTTGCCCAGCATTGGGTCGATGTAGAGCGCGCCGCGGATGTCGTCGGTCGGGTAAACGGTGCCGATCTCGATATGCGGCTCCTCGCTCGCGGCGAAGATGGCGCGAAGGTCTTCGGTGCTGACCGGGTAAACGTCGTTGCCGGGGATCGGATAGCGGGTCACGCCGCGGCGGAAGTTGCTCATGTTGTCGTTGGAATCGCGGGTGCCCTCGCCGAGGAAGTCGACGTTGGCGAGGATCTCGCCGCTGACGTCCGCCCGCATCGTCCGGACGTTGGCGATCAGCCAGCTGTTGCCGACGATCATCTTCACCTGGCTGCCGACCTGGCCTGACATGGCGACCGACGGGTCCTTATGCGCCTGGAGCGCCGCGAGCTGCTTCGAATCCATGCAGATCATCGAGCCCGAACCGGCGATTTCGAGCACCTTGCCGATCGCAGGAAGCGCCTCCGCCTTCCTGCCGGGCGTCCCGGGAGCAGCAGGCGCGTCCTCGCTGAAGCTGTTCATCTCGTCGAGGAACTGGCGCAGGTTCGGCTGGTCGTTCATGGTCGTGCATCGCTCCGGTTAATCCCCTGCGGAGTAACCCGGAGCGGTTAAAATTGACTTAGGGCCGATTGGCTCGCTCTAGATGCGCCGGCGGAAGGCCGCTGCGGCGGCCCAACCGAGGAACAGCGACATGATGACCGCGGTGAGGCCATAGAGCAGCCGGTGACGCCTTGCCGAGATGGCGACGAAGCGCTCGAAGCCCGACTTGTCGATCTGGATGTCGCGCGTGGCCGCGGCGATCACCTTGCCGCGGTCGATGAGGAAGGTCTCGGCGGTATAGGTGCCGACGGGCACCTGGCTCGGGATGGTGATGACGGCGCGGTAGAGCACCCGGTCGGTGATCTCGACGCCGTGCGGATTTTCCGCATAGAGCCCCGAGCGCCTCCTGAGGTCGAGCAGCCCGGCCTCGAACCTCCGCTCCTTCTCCGGCAGTGCGCCGCCGCCGGGCGAGAGCTGCAAATTGCCGAGGCCCAGCTCGTAGATTGCCGCCGTTCGCTCGTCGACGAGCTCGGGAATGGGGCGCGACGAGGCCACCGCGTAAAAGGAGGGCGCGGAGCGGAAGCGGTTGGAATCGGCGTTCATCCAAATACCGGCGATCTTCTGCTTCTCCCGCACCAGGATCGGCTGGACGGGCCCTCGAAGCACCACTGCGACGTCGGTCGGGCTGCTCGGCGGCCGGCCGCCCGGATAGACGATCGCTCCGAACAGCAGCAGCTGCGCACCGGTGAAGCTGTAGCGGATCTCCACCTGGCGCGAGGAAATGTCGGGGACCAGCACCGGTTTGTCCGCGCCGATGAGCAGCGGAGCGAGCGCGAGCAGCAGGAGCGAAGGAATGCGGCCGCTCACAGATATTCGATCGAGTAGATTTCGTCGGGGTGCCAGAAGAGGCCCAGGAACATGCGCAGGGCGACGACCAGGATGATCACGGACAGGGCTAGGCGCAGCAGGTCCGGCTTGATGCGCAGCGTCATGACGGCGCCGATCTGTGCGCCGATCACCCCGCCGACGAGCAG
>DASVXR010000034.1:0-3830 GCA_036392595.1 Sphingomicrobium sp. | reverse complement strand
CGATTATCACATGATCAACGTCGAGATGACCGACGGCACCAAGTTCCAGGTCCGCTCGACCTGGGGCAAGGAAGGCGACACGCTCCACCTCGACGTCGACCCGAAGGTGCATCCGGCCTGGACCGGCGGCCATCAGAAGCTTGTCGACAGCGGCGGCCAGGTCGCGCGCTTCAACAAGCGCTTCGGCGGTCTCACCCTCGGCAAGAAGTGACGGCAGAAGGCCGTCGCCCCGGACTCGATCCGGGGTCCAGCTCGAAATTCACCGAGGCGCCGACGCTCGAGACCGAGCGTCTGCTTCTTCGTCAGTGGCGGAAGGAGGACTTCCGCCCCTATCACGCCATCTTGAGTCATCCGGAAGTGCACAAGCACTTCGGGCCCAGTCCAATGAACGCCGAGGAAGCCTGGCGCCGGCTGACGTCCTTCGTCGGCGGCTGGCAGTTCCTCGGCTTCGGCATGTGGGCGGTCGAGGAGAAGGCCAGCGGCAAGCTCGTCGGCATTGTCGGCCTGTTCAACGCCTGGCGGGATTTGCAGCCTCAGTTCGGGGAAGAACCCGAGATGGGCTGGATCATGGCCGCCGAGACACATGGCAAAGGGCTCGCATCCGAGGCTTGCGATAGGGTCGTGAAGTGGGCGGAAGCCAGTCTCGCCCCGACGCCGATCTGGGCGATCATCGCCCCGGCCAATGAACCGTCGCTGAGACTGGCCGCCAAGCTCGGCTTCGAAACCATTGGCGCGACGACCTATCACGGCGATCCGACGATCGTGCTGAGACGGCCCGCCTGGGCCTGAGCGAACTACCAGCCCCCGCCGCCTCCACCTCCACCGCCACCGCCGGATGACCCGCCGCCGCCCGAGCCCCCGCTCGAGCCTGGTGCGGTCGAGGCCGAGCTGACGGTTTCGGAGAGGGAGGAGCCGACGCTGTGCGCGAATCCGGTCGGATTGTCCCAGGGGCTGTTCGATCCCGAATACCAGGCGAAGCCGGTCTGCCCTTGGGCCGCGGCGGCCGCGAGCACTCCGGCGAAACGCTCGGCCCAGTGGTTCTCCACGTGAAGCGCGATCGCATAGGGAAGGTACTTCTCGAACAGCTCCGGCGTGTCCTCGAGCGGAGTCATCCGGTCGAGCCGCTCGCGCTCGGTAATCGAGAGATACTGCTTGAACCCGGCGATACGGTCGAGGACCACGCGCCCCGCCTTGGTCGGCGCTGCGATCCACCAGAAGGACGAGATCACGATCGGCAGGGCGAGTGCCGGGATCACCAGCGGCAGCCACCAGCCGCTCGCGATCGCCTCGCCGAAGATCGGCATGCCAGTGGCGAAGGCGATCAGCACGGCGACGAAGGCGACGACGGAAAGCAGGCACTTGCCCACGGCCTTCGAGCCGCGCCGCGCCGCCGAGACGAGGACAGCCACGAGCACTGATCCCAGCGTGGCTACCACAAGCCAGCTTTCGGTCCCGTTGGTCGCCGCCACCACCGCCGCAGCGGCTAGCCAGATGGCAACGAAGAACAGGAGCACTCCAAGAGCGGCCCAGCCGAGGTTGCGATTGAACAGCCGCCCTTCGTATCCGGTCTTTAGAACCTGAGCCAAAGCATTCTTTGCAGATGAGAATTTCGCGTGGTTCTCCTGCTTCATCAGGATTGATTCGCCCGCGGAGCAAAGCTGGTCGAGGGCTGCTTCCTCCTCCCGCGGCAGGGGATTGATGCCGGGAAGCCTTTCGAGCCGCATCTGCTTTCCCCAAAGGAGGCCGCGTTCTTCCTCGACTAGGCGAACGTGCCCCCGGATTCCCATGTCGACCAGGGCAGCGGCAAAGCCGCGGTTGTCAGGTCCCATCTTGAGCACGTAGCGCATGCCGGCCGGCGTGAGGTCGACCGGCGGTTCAAAGATCGGCACCACCGTGCCCGCGCGCGGATTCCGTCCGGCACGCTGCCAGGCCACATAATAGAAGCCGAGCAGTCCAAGCAGTGCCAGCACGCCCACCGCAGGCGGCCCACGGTCCGCGAGCCAGTCCATGAAGCGGCTTGTGCTATTTGCTGCTTCGACGACGCCCTTGGGGAAAGCGACGGCGACGGTCAGCCCTTCATAGGCTCCGAGCGGCTGCGTGGTCCGAAAGCTGATTTCGCCCGGCTTCTCATCGATGACCTCCGCGTTCGACGCCGTCGAGCCCTGCGGCCCGGTGTAGGCAGCGCGCTGCCCAAGCCTGACCGCCTGCGGCAAGCGAATTCTCGCCTCGGCGACGTCGATCGGGAACATCCAGCCGTTGCCGGTCGCGTTCCAGTAGAGCTCGTCATAGTTGGGGAAGCGCCCGATCTGGCGCGTGGCCCGGTAGCGCAGGACATAGCGGTGCTCGCCGATATCGACGAGCTTGTCCGGATCGCCGACCTTGATCCTGACTCCATTCGAGAGCGTGCCGACGCTTGCCGGGACAGGCATTCCGTCGAGGATCGCGCCCTGGAAGGTGAAGCCGACGCGCACCTGGCTTCCGTGCGGCCCTTTGTATCGGGTTGGAAAGTCGCGGAAGATCCCGTGATTGATGTCGATATGCTCGGCCCGAACGTCGATCGTCTCGGTGACCTCTAGCGAGCTGTCCTTTTCGACCTGGACGTCGCTGAGGAAGCGCAGGATGCGCTCCTCCGCATAGGCCGGCGTCGCCAGGAGAAGGAGGAGGGCAGGGACTGCTCTCCGGACTGTCCGCATCGTCAGGCCGCGGGGCGGGCGAAGGATACTTTCGGGGCGCTTTGGATCGCCGGGTCCTCGTCCTGATAGAAGGGCTCTTCGGTGAAGCCCATCGGGCGTGCGATCAGCACCGGCGGGAAGCTCTGGATCGTCGAATTCAGGTCGCGAACGGTCGCATTGTAATAGCGCCGCGCACCCTGAAGCTCGCCCTCGATGCCGGAAAGCTGGTCCTGCAGCTGCAGGAAATTCTGGTTCGCCTTCAGCTCCGGATAGGCTTCGGCCACGGCGAAGAGCCGTCCCAGCATTCCCGTCAGCTGCGCGTCCGCCTGGGCGGTTGCTTCCACGCTCCCGGCGCTAACGGAGGCCGCTCGCGCTTTTGACACCCCCTCGAACACCTCGCGTTCGTGGGCCGCATAGCCCTGTACCGTCTCGACCAGGTTCGGAATCAGGTCGGCGCGGCGGCGGAGCTGGACGGTGATCCCGCTGAACGCCTCCTTCACCAGCGCCCGCAGCCTCACGAGCCTGTTGTACACGGCAACGAGGTAGAGGAGGGCGAGGACAACAACGCCCAGGACGATCCAGCCGATCATATGCTTCCCCCGAGATGGCCGGGGCAAGCATAGGGCCGTTTAAGGCGGTTCGCTAGAAGGCGGAGAGCCCGGTGATCGCTCGGCCCATGATCAGCGCGTGGACGTCGTGAGTGCCTTCGTAGGTGTTGACCGTCTCGAGGTTCGCCGCGTGGCGCATCACCTGGAATTCGGCGGAAATGCCGTTGCCGCCGTGCATGTCGCGGGCGATGCGGGCGATTTCGAGGGCCTTTCCACAATTGTTGCGCTTGATGAGGCTGATCGTCTCCGGGATCAGCTCGCCCGCCTCGAGTCGACGGCCGACGCGAAGCGACGCCTGCAGGCCGAGCGAGATCTCCGTCGCCATGTTGGCTAGCTTCAGCTGCACGAGCTGGTTGGAGGCGAGTGGACGTCCGAACTGCTTGCGGTCGAGCGTGTACTGGCGGGCCGCGTGATAGCAGGCCTCGGCCGCGCCCATCGAGCCCCAGCTGATGCCGTAGCGAGCCCGGTTGAGGCAGCCGAACGGACCCTTTAGCCCTTCGACATTCGGCAACAGCGCATCCTCGGGGACCTCGACTCCGTCCATCACCAC
>DASVXR010000033.1:0-3421 GCA_036392595.1 Sphingomicrobium sp. | reverse complement strand
CACCCGCATCCGCGACCGCTTCCCCTGCCGCGAGGTGACTCACGAGGACCAGGCAACCGAATCTTAAAGCGCCGCGCCGACAATCACGCGCATGTTCCCGATGCGCACGAGCAGCATCTTCAAGAGCCGCTGGATGGCCCTCGTCTGGGCCGCCGGAATCCTGTGGCTCGCCTATGACTTCGCCGAGTCCGCGCCCCAACCGTCCGCTCCCACGAATCAGCAGTCGGACCACGAGAAGCAGGCCGCGGAAGTCCTCAACACGCTTTAAGCGGCGTCCTGCCATTCGATGCGATCGATGTGCCAGCGGCGCTGCTCTTCCGTCGAACCCGGCACGTCGTTCACCCGGCGCAGGATCACGTCCGCGGACCGGCGGAACTCCCCGCCGTTCGCATCGTCGCCGTAGAAGATGGCCGGAACCGTCACGTAGATCGATCCCGCCGCGCCCCCGAGGTCGCCCGGATTGCCGATTTCCAGGTGTGCCTCGGCATATTGCTTCAGCTGGCGAGTGAATTGCGCGGCGCTCTCGGCATTGGTCCACAGCTTCTCGGCTTCGGCGAAGCGCTTCTGCTCGATGAGCGCGCCATATTGTTGGACGACTTGCCCTGCCGCTTCGGCGCTTTTCGGATCGATTTGGCCTTTGGGCTCCGCCAGCACCGCATTGGTGAGCTGGGGTGCAGGTGCGGGCGCGTTCGCGGTCACTTGCGCCTCTTTGCTCGCCTTTTCTGTCGCCGACTCGTTCCCGGCCGAGGCGCTGCACGCGACCAGCGCGACTGTTCCGAGCATGCTGAAAAGCTTGTTCATTACGCCTCCGATTCAGCGGAACCGTGCCCGCCACGGTTCGTTCGTTGCGCTACGTTAACAGCCCAACAGGGAGAGTATCCATGGCCGACGACAACGACACGGAACGCGAGCACACGACCGTGGTCGAGACCGGCGGCGGAGGCGGAGGCGGCGTTCTCGCCGTCGTGCTGCTGATCATCGTCGTTCTGGTTCTGCTGTATCTGTTCCGTGGCCAGCTCGGCTTCGGGCACAGCACGAACATCAACGTTCCCGACAAGATCGACGTCAACGTCAACCACGGCTGATCCACGCGAGCGGGCGGGTTGCGAGTCCCCGCCCGCGCGACGGGCGCGGTTCCTTCGTTGGAGCCGCGCCCGTTTGAGTTTCTGAAGCCGAAACGATAACGCGCCCGCATGTCTGATGCGCTTCGCTACATGACCGGATTCGGCGCTCATTTCGAAAGCGAGGCAGTCGAAGGCGCGCTCCCGAAGGGCCGCAACTCGCCGCAGCGGCCCGCCTTCGGACTCTATGCGGAGCAGCTGTCCGGAAGCTCCTTCACCGCGCCCAGGCATGAGAACCGCCGAAGCTGGCTCTACCGGATGCGCCCGACTGCCGATCACCGGCCGTTCAGCGCCTATCGCGGAGCGCCTTTGTTCGCGGTTCCTCCGTCGCCTGAGCCGCTTGCGCCGAACCGACTTCGCTGGGACCCGCCCGTGGACCTGCCGGAGGGAAAGGATTTCGTCGACGGCATCGTCACGATGCTCCACGCCCGCACGCCGGAGGACCTCGAAGGCTGCGCACTGCACCTCTACCGAGCGAGCCGGAGCATGGACGGGCGCGTGTTCGTCGATGCCGATGGCGAGCTGGTGATCATTCCGCAGCAGGGCACGCTCGACGTCCAGACGGAGCTTGGCCGGCTCGACGTCGCGCCGGGCTCGATCGCCATCATCCCGCGAGGCCTCAAATTCCGCGTTCAGCTGCAGGACGGCGAAGCACGCGGTTATGTCGCGGAAAATTATGGGCTGCCCTTCCGCCTCCCTGAGCTGGGACCCATCGGCTCAAACGGCCTCGCCAATCCGCGCGACTTCGAGACGCCCGTCGCCTGGTTCGAGGACAAGGACGAGCGAACGGAGGTCATCCAGAAATCGCTCGGGCACCTCTGGAGCACGACGCTCGACCACTCGCCGCACGACGTCGTCGCCTGGCACGGCAATTACGCGCCCTGCCGTTACGACCTCTCGCGCTTCAACGTGATGGGGACGGTAAGCTTCGACCATCCTGATCCCTCGATCTTCACCGTGCTCACCAGCCCGAGCAACGTGGCCGGGCGAGCGAATGCGGACTTCGTCATTTTCCCGCCGCGCTGGATGGTCGCGGAGGACACCTTCCGTCCGCCCTGGTTCCACCGCAACGTGATGAGCGAGGCGATGGGGCTGATCCGCGGCGCCTATGATGCCAAGGCGGAAGGCTTCGCGCCGGGCGGCCTGTCGCTCCACAATCTGATGAGCGGCCACGGGCCGGACGTCGAAAGCTGGCGCAAGGCGAGCGAGGCCGATCTCAAGCCGTCGAAGATCGAGGGAACGATGGCGTTCATGGTGGAGACCTGCTGGCCCTACCGCCCGACGGCATGGGCCCTCGAGCGCGCTCAGCCGGATTATGACGAGGCCTGGGCGGGCTTTCCGAAGGCGCAGCTGCCGTGAGCGACGAAAGCAACGACCCGCGGCTGGCCAGCTGGTGCGAAAGCGCGCAGGGCAGCGACTTCCCGATCCAGAACCTGCCGCTCGGGATTTTCTCCGTCGGCGAGCGCCGCCGCCGCGCCGGTGCCGGGATCGGCGACTATGTGCTCGACCTTACCGCGATTGCCGATCTGCTCGACGAGGATTGGCGGGAGGACTTGTCGCAGCCGGTGCTCAACGGCTGGCTTGCCCGCGGGCATGAGGCTCAAGCCGCGCTCCGCGCGAGGCTTCAGGAACTGCTCTCCGACGAGCGCTATCGGGATGAGGTCGAGGGCGAGCTCATCGGCCAGACCGAGGCGCGGATGCACGTGCCCTGCTTCGTCGGCGATTACACCGACTTCTACGTCGGCATTCACCACGCGACCAATGTCGGGAAGCAGTTCCGGCCCGACAATCCGCTGCTCCCCAACTACAAATATGTGCCGATCGGCTACCACGGCCGGGCAAGCTCGGTGCGGGCTTCGGGAGAGCCGGTGATCCGCCCCAACGGAAAGCGCAAGGCGCCCGAGTCCGACCAGCCGGAATATGGGCCGAGCCGCCGCCTCGACTATGAGCTGGAGCTCGGGATCTGGATCGGTGAGGGCAATGAGCTCGGCTCGCCCATCCCGATCGGCGAGGCGGGCCAGCATATCGCGGGCTATTGCCTGCTCAACGACTGGTCGGCGCGCGACATCCAGGCGTGGGAATATCAGCCGCTCGGACCGTTCCTCGCCAAGAACTTCCTCACCAGCGTAAGCCCCTGGGTGGTCAGCCCGCAGGCGCTCGCGCCGTTCCGAAAGCCGATGCTGTCGCGGCCGGCGGGCGATCCGCAGCCGCTGCCCTATCTCGACGACGCCGCGGACCGGAGGGGCGGGGGGCTTGCGGTCGAGCTTGAAGTCACGCTGACAACCGAACGGATGCGCGCG
>DASVXR010000032.1:0-3422 GCA_036392595.1 Sphingomicrobium sp. | reverse complement strand
TACCTCTATTTCGCGACGGTCCTGTCACGCGTGTTCTTCGGCGGCGGCGAGGCGTCGCTGCTGACGACGCTCGGCGGGTTCGCGGTCGCTTATCTGATGCGGCCGCTCGGAGCGATCTTCTTCGGCCATATCGGCGACCGCTACGGCAGGCGGACGACCTTGCTGCTGTCGGTCGCGGTGATGAGCGCGGCGATGCTGGCGATGGGCCTGCTGCCGACGCGCGGGAAGATCGGCCCCGCAGCTGGGGCGCTGCTCCTGCTGCTGCGCTGCGTGATGGGGTTTGCGGTCGGCGGCGAATATACCGGCGTGGTCGCTTATCTGCTCGAAGGAGCGAGGCCCGAGCGGCGCGGCCTGATCACCTCGCTTGCCGCGGCGGCGAGCGAGGTAGGCGCGCTGCTCGCCGTCGGAGTGTCGGCGCTAACGGTCAGCGCCATGAGCAGCGCGGATCTCGACCATTGGGGATGGCGCGTCCCCTTCCTGGTCGGAGCGGGAATCGCCGTCAGCGTCTGGATCGCCCGCGCCTGGATGCACGAATCGCCCGATTTCCACCGCCAGCGCGCAGAGGGCACCGTTCCCGCCAGTCCGCTGAGGCACGCGGTCACCCACCATCGCGCCGGAGTTGCGCGCGGTTTCGCCATCTCCGCGCTCGGGTCGATCACTTATTATGTCGGGATCACCTACGTTCCCGCGTTCCTCACGACCGCCGGCAAGCAGTCGGAAGCGGATTCGCTGTGGCTTTCGACCGGGGCAGCGGTGCTGGTCATTCTCGTCACGCCGTTCATCGGAGCATTGTCGGACCGGCTGGGCCGCAAGCCCGTCCTGCTGGCACTGTGCGCGTTGAGCGCTGCTCTTCCGGTCACGATGTTCTCGATCATGTCGCGCGGGTCCAGCGGAGAGGCGCTGGCCGGCGCGGCCGTTCTCGCGATGGTCGCGGGGGGAGTCAGCGCCGTCGGCGCGGTGGCGACGGCCGAGCAGTTCCGCGGCGAGGGGCGCCTCAGCGGCCTGGCGCTCGGGGCCACCGTAGCGACGGCCATCTTCGGCGGGCTCACGCCCTTCCTCGCCCAGCTGCTGATCGAACGGACTGGCTGGGCGTCGGCGCCGGGGGCGATGATCGGCGTCGTGGCCCTGTTCGTTCTCCCTGTGTTCCTGACGATGCGGGAAACAAACCCGACAGTGGACGTTCAGAAGCCCACGACTATAAGGGACCCGCAATGACACGCCGCACGATCAGCGTTGCTTATTATTATCCCGACGGGGTTGGGACCGGCTGACGCGCGCCTAGTTCAGACGACCAACCCGGACCCGCTCGGCACCCGCCCGGCGGGTTTTTTATTGCTCGCGAAAGGACCCCACGAATGCTTCAGGAGACGATCACCAGGGACCAGCCCAGCCAGCGCTGGCAGGACTATGTCGTCCCCCAGTGCTGGGAATCGTTCACGGCCGAGGACCATGCGGTGTGGGACCTACTGTTTGCGCGGCAGGTGGAGCTGCTCGGCACTCGGGTGATCACGCCCTTCCTCGACGGGATCGACTTGCTGCGCCTGTCGCACCCCGGCGTTCCGGACGTCGAGGGGCTGAACGCGATCCTGACCCCGCGTACCGGCTGGCGAACGGTCGCGGTGCCGGGGCTGGTGCCTGACGACATCTTCTTCGCGATGCTGAGCGAGCGGGTGTTCCCGGTCGGCAATTTCATCCGCACGCGCAATCAGCTCGATTATCTCGAGGCGCCCGACTGCTTCCACGACATGTTCGGCCATATCCCGATGCTGGCGCACCACGATTATGCCGAGATGACCAGGCATGTCGGTGAGCTGGGGCTGGCGGCCATCGAGGCTGACCAGGGGCACAAGGCGGCGCGGCTCTACTGGCACAGCGTCGAGTTCGGGCTGGCGAAGGAGCAGGGCGAGCTGAAGATCCTCGGCGCGGGGCTCGCATCAAGCTTCGGCGAGGCGCATTTCAGCCTGGAGAGCGATAAGGTCGAGCGCCTGCCCTTCTCCGTCGAGCGGGCGGTGCATACGGCTTACAAGCATGACGCCTTCCAGCCGCGGTACCTCGTCTCCGAAACGCTCGAGCGGACGATCGAGGATGTGCTGGGGCTGACTCCGGGGAGGCTGCTGGCGCTCTAGGCGTGGCGCGTTATAGCCGGCGCATGGCCGATCCGGCGACCAAGGGCGAATATCGCAGCGGGCACGATCCGCGGACTCTGCGCGATGCGCTCGGCTGCTTCGCGACCGGGGTGACGGTCGTCACTTGCCTGAATGCGGAGGGGAAGCCCGCCGGCCTCACCGTCAACAGCTTCACTTCGGTGTCGCTCGATCCTCCGCTCCTGCTCGTCTGCCTCGCCAAGCAGGCGGCGAGCGCGCCGGCGCTGATCGAGGCCTCGCATTTCGCGGTAAACGTGCTTCAGACAGGGCAGCAGCCCGCATCGATCCGCTTCTCGACGCGCGACGAGGACCGGTTCGGGACCACGCCCTGGTCGTGCGGGGAGGCGGGAGCGCCGATCCTCAAGGACTCGCTCGGGGTGTTCGAATGCGAGCGGTTCGGGGTCCATGACGGAGGCGATCACCACATCCTCGTCGGGCGGGTGGTGAAGGCGAGCTTCGACGCGGGGCTCGACCCGTTGCTCTATTTCAGGGGCAGGTACCGCCGGTTGCACTTCGACTAGCTTGCGCTAGGCAGGCGCGGATGCTGGCACTGGATTTCGTCAAGGCGAACCGCGAGACGGTCGAGCGAGCGATCCGCGACAAGGGGGTCGATCTCAACCTCGGCGACCTGCTCGCGCTCGACACGCAGGTGCGCGCGCTGAAGACCGAAGCGGAGGCGCTTCGGGCGGAGCGCAACAGCATCAGCGCCAAGTTCCCCAAGGCCGCGCCTGAGGAAAAGGCGGAGCTCGGCCGCAAGGCGAAGGAGGCGGGCGCGCGGATCAGCGCGCTCGAAGCGCAGCTCGCCGGCGAGGAAGAAGCGCTGAAGGTGCTGATGCTGCAGCTTCCGGGCATTCCGTACGAGGGCGCGCCGGTCGGTCCGGACGAGAGCTTCAACACGGTGATCCGCACGGTAGGCGAACCGCCGAAGTTCGGCTTCGAGCCGCTCGACCATGTCGCGCTGATCGAGAAGAACGACTGGGCCGATTTGTCGCGGGTGACGCAGGTGGCGGGATCGCGCACCTATTGTCTGAAGGGCCGGCTAGCGTTGCTCGAAATGAAGCTGATGGCCTGGGCGATGGACAGGATCGCGGCGGCCGATTTCACCCCGATCACGGTGCCGGCGATCGCGCGCGAACAGGCGTTCCTCAACCAGGGCCAGTTCCCGGGTCACAAAGAGGAGACATACGAGCTTCCGAACGACGAGTTGTGGCTCGCGGGGACGGCGGAAGTGGTGCTGACCTCGCTCCATTCGGGCGAGATCATCGAGGCCGACAAGCT
>DASVXR010000031.1:0-1902 GCA_036392595.1 Sphingomicrobium sp. | reverse complement strand
AGCGGCGGAACACGATTCCCACCGGCGCGTTGGCCGGGGGAACCGTGATTTCGTGACGAGAGCTTAATGGCCGATCCGCAGTCCGAAACTCCCGTAAGGGAAACGACGACAGAGGCGCGAGCCGGCTCGACCCCCGGGGTTGCCCGGAACGTGCTGGTGATCGGAACTTTGCTGGTGGTCATATTATTTGTGATCATCGTCTTGGTTGGGCGCTCCTGAGCCCCTAGCTTCTCATCAGAAATTCTCGTGTTCATGTTCGATCAAACCGGGCCCGGCCATGCGCCGGCCCAAAGGAAAAGGGCGGGGTCCAGCTTGTCAGAAGATCGTGAAGTGGAACGCACGGCGGACGGTCCGTCCGAACCTGTTCCCCTGTCCGATCCGGAGTTCAAGGAGCAGCTCGCGGCGGTCATCCCGCACCTCCGCGCGTTCGGCCGCTCCCTGTCCGGCAGCCGCGACCTGGCCGACGACCTCGTCCAGGAAACGCTGCTGAAGGCATGGGCCGCGAGAAAGCGCTTCCAGGCCGGCACGAACATGCGCGCCTGGACCTTCATCATCCTTCGCAACCTGTTCCTCAGCCAGATGCGCCGCGCCCGGTTCAAGGGCGAGTGGGACGACATCACGGCGTCGAAGATCCTCGCCGCTCCGGCGAGCCAGGACCGGCATATCGAGCTCGGCGACATGCAGCGCGCGCTGATGCACCTGCCGCAGCCGCAGCGCGAGGCGTTGATCCTCGTGGGCGCGGGCGGCTTCGCTTACGAAGAGGCCGCGGAGATTTGCGGCTGCGCCGTCGGGACCATCAAGAGCCGCGTCGCCCGCGGCCGCGTGGCCCTCGAGCAGCTTCTGTCCAACGGCAAGCTGCCCTCAAGGCGCCAGCACAAGACCGATCCCGACAAGTCGGCGCTGCAGACGATCATGGGCGAGGTCGACGAACTCAGCCGCGACCATGAATGATCGCGGCGAGAAAGCGCGAGGCGGTCAGTTCAGCTTGCGCAGGAGCTCAGCGAAATCGCGATCGCTGGGTTCCGACGCCGCAGCCTCGAAGGCTCGGCGCAACGCGGCCGTGATGCCTGCGTAAGCGGGCGGAATCTCGACGCGGATAACCCGGCGATCCATTGCACTTAATTCCGACGCTGCAAGGTTTTCCCGTTCCAGCTTCATTTGGGCGACCAACGACCACGTGCCGGGGAAGTTTCGTCCCGAGGCGTTTTGCGGCAAGCAATTTGCAGCGATGAGTCCGGCAGGCAACATTTTCCTGAGAGACGAGGCGGTGGAGCGGGCGAATGCTCATTCGCCGTTCCTGCGCGAGTCCATGCAGGCGATGCCGCACATTCTCCATGCGTTCGCCGACGAGGGCGCCGATCACGCGATCCGCGAGGCGCTCGATCTACGGGATTCCGAGGTCGAGGCCGAGCTTAGGCGCCAGCGGCTCTGCCTCGCGCTAGCGGTCGCGCTGGGCGACCTTTCCGGTGAGCTGCCGCTCGAGCGGGTGACCGCGGAGCTGAGCGACTTCGCCGACGCGGCCATCGACCGGGCTCTGGCGCAGGCCATCCGCGAACGCGTGCCCGAGGCAGCGTGCGAAGGCTTCGCGGTGATCGCCATGGGCAAGCTCGGCAGCCGCGAGCTCAATTATTCTTCCGACGTCGATCTGATCCTGCTGTTCGACCCAGAGCGGCTGCCGAGGCGCGAGCGCGACGATCCGGGAGAGGCGGCCGTGCGCTTCGGCCGTCGCCTGATCGAAATCCTCCAGAGGCGCACCGCCGACGGCTATGTCGCCCGCGTCGACCTGCGCCTAAGGCCATCGCCCGAGGTTACTCCGATCGCCCTGCCGGTGAACGCCGCCATCTCGCATTACGAGTCGAGCGCGCTGCCCTGGGAGCGCGCGGCATTCATTCGGGCGAGGGC
>DASVXR010000030.1:0-6750 GCA_036392595.1 Sphingomicrobium sp. | reverse complement strand
GGAGTGACCTCCGCCGCCGTTCCGGTGAGGAACATCTGCTCGAAGCGCTCGAGCTCCTCGGGCCAGATCGCGCGCTCGACCACCTCCACTCCGCGCTTGCGCGCCAGGTCCATCCCCGTCCGTCGGGTGATCCCGTCGAGGAAGCAATCCGGAGTGGGCGTGTGCAGCTGCCCGTCCGCGAAAAAGAAGACGTTGGCGCCCGTCGCCTCGGCTACGCGGCCGCGCCAATCGAACATCAGCGCGTCCTCGAACCCGCGCTGCTCGGCATGCTGCTTCGACAGGGTGCAGATCATGTAAAGGCCGGCCGCCTTCGACTCCGTCGGCGCCGTGTAGGGCGCGGGCCGCCGCCACGGGGCGATGTCGAGCCGCACGCCCTGCTTCGCGAGGTCCTCGCCATAATATTTGCCCCATTCCCACGCGGCGATCGCGAGGTGCGGCTTCGTCTTGCCCGGCGCCACGCCCATCGATTCCGACCCGCGCCAGGCAACGGGGCGCATGTAGGCATCGGTCCAGCCGTTCGCCTTCAGCACTTCGTTGCAGGCGGCGTCGATCTCATCGGCCGTCCACGGAATCTCGAAGCCGAGCAGGCGCGCGCTCTTGTGCAGGCGCTCGGTATGCTCGCGCAGTTTGAAGATCGTCCCGTTGTACGCGCGCTGCCCCTCGAAAACGCTGCTCGCATAGTGCAGCGCGTGGGTAAGGACATGGACCTTCGCGTCGCGCCACGGCACCAGCTTCCCGTCGAGCCAGATCCAGCCGTCGCGGTCGTCATAGGTGCGCTGATCGGATTGCTGGACCATGTGCTCTCCCGTAGGAGAGCGCGCCTAGGCGGTGCGGGCCTCTTCTGCAAGCTGCAGGCCACGCTGGGCCGCCGCCTGGATGGTCACCGAAATGAGCTGATCCAGCACGCGGTCATGGTCGAGCACCGCAAGGCCCGCTTCAGTCGTGCCCTTGGGGCTCGCGACGCGGCGCGCGATCTCTTCCATGCTTTCCCCCGTGGTCGCGGCGAGCCACGAGGTGCCCAGCACCGTCTCGAGCGCAACGGTGGATGCGATCTCGGGACTGAGGCCCCGCTCCTGGCCCGCCTTCGCCAGCGCCGCGATGAAGCGCGCAACATAGGCGGGGCCGGCGCCGGCGACGGAGCCGACCGCGGCGAATTTGGCCTCGTCCACGGTCCAGATCGCAAAGCCGAGGGGCGCGAACAGCCCGCCGAGCTCCTGCTTCGCCGCCTCGTCCGCATCCTCGCTGTAGAGCGCGACAACGCCCCGGCGAATCGCGACCGGCAGGTTGGGCATGGCGCGGACGATCGCAGCGACGCCGGGAAAGCGTTCGCGGAGGCTCGCCGCTTCGACGCCCGCGAGGATCGAAACGACGATCGTCCTCTCATCCAGGAACGGGCGCAGCTCGGGCGCGATTTCGTCGAGCTTCTGCGGCTTGAACGCGAGGACGACGATCCGCGGCGCCCGCCCGGCGTCAGCGAACTTCTGCACCGTGCGCACGCCCACGACGGGCATTCCGCTCGGCCGGATCACGACGGCGCTGGACAGGTCGACTGAAGCGGAGCGCCAGCCTTCGACGATCGCTCCGCCCATGTTGCCGCAGCCGACGAGCCACATGCGCCCGACGCCCTGCGCCGGCGTCGGCTCGGGACGCGTCAAGGAAAAGGTCTGCCCCGCCGGCCTCGCGGGATCGGTCCCGTTGCCGCCGCTCATGCTTCGCCGTGAGTGTCGATGAGCGCGGCGGCGATCGCTTCGCCGGGGGACTTCCCGCCCCACAGGACGAACTGGAACACTGGATAAAAGCGCTCGCACTCCTCCACGGCCGCCTCGGCGATGGCCTCCGCCTGCTCGAGGCTGAGGCCGTCGTCCTCGCGCGTGTCGAGGATGGTCGAATGGCGGAAGACGACGAGCCCGGATCCCGACCACATCTCGAAATGGCCAAGCCACAGCTGCTCGTTGATCAAGCCCAGCGCCTCGAAGATCGCCAGCCGCTTGTCGAGAGCGACCTTGATGTCGGGGAAAGCGAGGAACTGCAGCACCTGATCCTCGGGCCGCCAGACCCCGCGAAGCTCATATTGCGCCCAGCTTCCGGTCGCCGACGCGACGATCTCGCCCTCGCCGGTGCGCTCGCACGCCCAGCCGCGAGCCGCGAAATATTGCTCGAGGATCTCGATCGGAGCGCCGTCGTCGCGCTCGTCCTGGATTTCTTCTTCGCTCAGGGCCTGGCTCCCGGCTTGCCTTTCGGCGCGCGCTTGGTGGTGCCGGCAGCCGGTCCCGCGACCTTCGCCTCGAGCGCCGCGATCCGCGCCTTCAATATCTCATTCTCATCACGAGCCGCGGCGGCCATGGCCTTCACGGCCTCGAACTCGTCGCGGCCAACGAAGTCCGCGCCGCCCATCCATTCCTTGAACTTCTCGCGCGCGGACGCCTCGGCCTCGCGGCCCATTCCGGCGAAGGTGCCGGCCATGCCGTTCACCATCTTCACGAAGTCGTCGAACAGCCTGTTCTCGGACTGCATTGGAACTCCTCCCTTTCGGCGGCCAAATAGGGATTTGGGTCTATTTCCGCCACCCTGAGGGGCGCACCTATCCCCAACTGACTGAACTATCCCCAGTTTTCTCGGGCGCTCCTCAGCCGAGCAGCGACGTTCCCGCCCCCGGATTGAGCTGCTCGATCGTGGCGTTCAGGGTCGCTGCAAATATCAGCCATGCGAGATAGGGCGCCATCAGCAGCCCCGCGGCGCCTCTGAGGCGCAGGAACTGACCTGCCGCGACCGCCGCCGCAGCTGCCATGACAAAGATCACGATCTTCGCGAGCTGAATGTCATGGCCCGCAAAGAAGATTGGCGACCAGGAGAAATTCAGCACGAGCTGGATGAAGAAGAAGGTCAGTCCGACCTGCCGGCGGGACGAAGGCGGCTCCGCCAGGACGATGCCCAAAGAGATTCCGAGCAACGCGTACAGGACGGGCCAAACCACGCCGAAGATCCATCCGGGAGGCATGAAGCTGGGCTTCTGGAGCGCATCGAACCACGAGTTGCCGTAGCCGCTGTTCGACAGCCACCCGCTCGCCGCGCCGAGCAACTCGATCGCGAGCACGGAGACGATCACGCTTTTCCAAATGCCCTTGCGATCTGCAGATTCAGCCATTCTTCCGCGCTCCCAGCAGGAATTCGACGTTGCCCTCCGGCCCGGTAATTGGACTCGGTACAAGGCCCAGTACCGTCCAGCCTTGCGATTCAACCCAGCGACTGGCTTCGGCGCAGACTCGGTCGTGAACGCTGGGATCGCGAACCACTCCGCCCTTGCCGACCTCCTCGCGCCCTGCCTCGAACTGCGGCTTCACCAGCGCGACCAGCTTCGCGCCTGGTTTCGCGAGCTTGAGTGGCGCCTCCAGCACCTTCGCGAGCGAAATGAAGCTCGCATCGCAGACGATCATATCTACGGATTCCGGCACCAGCTCGGTCGTCAGGTAGCGAGCGTTGGTCTGCTCCAGCACGACCACGCGCGGGTCCTGCCGAAGCTTCCATGCAAGCTGGTTGGTGCCGACATCTACGGCGTAAACCTTTGCGGCGCCCCTGCTGAGCAGCACGTCGGTGAACCCACCCGTCGAGCTCCCCACGTCCAGCGCCACCTCGCCCGTCACGTCGAACTCGAAATGCCTTAGCCCATGATCGAGCTTGATCCCGCCGCGGGAGACCCAGGGATGGTCCCTCCCCCGAACCTCCAGCGGAGCATCCTCGGCCAGCATCTCACCGGCCTTGGCCAGCTTCCTCTCGCCGCTGAACACCGCCCCCGCCATGATCAGCGCCTGCGCCCGAGTCCGGCTCTCCGCCAAGCCGCGGGTCACGAGGAGCTGATCAGCTCGAATCCTGGCTACGCCCGCACCTCTTCGACCCCGGCGCTGTTGATGCGCAGCGCTCGCCGCACGGTCTCGACGATGTGCGGCGCGTTGAGGCGCGCTTCGTCATACTGCTTCTCGGGCTTGTCATGGTCGATGAACCGGTCGGGCAGCCGCATCGTCCGGATCTTGAGGCCCGCGTCGACCAGCCCCTCGTCGCTGGCCAGCGTCAGCACGTGCGCGCCGAGGCCGCCGATCGACGCCTCCTCGATGGTCACCGCGACCTCGTGGCTGGTCAGCAGACGTCGGATCAGCTCTTCGTCCAGAGGCTTGGCGAAGCGAAGGTCCGCGACCGTCGTCGGGAGACCCATCGCATCAAGCTGGTCGGCCGCCTTCTCCGCCTCGGCGAGCCGAGTCCCGAGCGACAGGATGGCGACCTTCTTGCCCTCGCGGATGATCCGCCCCTTGCCGATCTCCAGCGCCTGGGGGACTTCGGGCAAAGCAACGCCCCTGCCCTCGCCGCGCGGATAGCGAACGGCGCTCGGCCCGCTGTCATGCAGAGCCATGGTGTGAACCATGTGGCAAAGCTCGGCCTCGTCCGCCGCGGCCATCACGATGAAGTTCGGGAGCGTGCAGAGATAGGCGAGGTCGAACGAGCCAGCGTGCGTCGCCCCGTCGGCGCCCACCAGCCCTGCCCGATCCATCGCGAAGCGCACCGGCAAATTCTGGATCGCCACATCATGGACGACCTGGTCGTAGGCGCGCTGGAGGAACGTCGAATAGATGGTCGCGAATGGCCGATACCCCTGCGCGGCAAGGCCTGCGGCGAAGGTCACCGCATGCTGCTCGGCAATGCCCACGTCGAAGGTACGCTCCGGGAACTTCTCCGCAACCTTGTCGAGACCGGTGCCCGAAGGCATGGCCGCGGTGATCGCAACAACCTTCTCGTCCCGCTCCATCTCGTCGATCAACGCCTTGGCATAGACGCTCGTGTAGCTCGGCGCTCCCGCCGCAGCCTTGGCCTGCACGCCCGAGACCACGTCGAACTTCACAACACCGTGATATTTGTCCGCCGCATTCTCGGCCGGCGCATAGCCCTTGCCCTTGTGCGTCACGACATGGACCAGCATCGGCCCCACGTCGGCGTCGCGCACATTCTCCAGCACCTCGACCAGGGCCCGAACGTCATGCCCGTCGACCGGTCCGACATAGTAGAAGCCGAGCTCCTCGAAGAGCGTTCCGCCGGTGATCCACCCGCGAGTATATTCCTCGACCTTCTTCGCCCAGTCGTGGATCGCATCGGGCATCGCGCGCGCCACCTTCTGCGCCATCTTGCGCGGCGTCAGATATTTGTTCGAGCTCACCAGCCGGGCGAGCGCGTTCCTCAGCGAACCGACCGGGGGAGCGATCGACATGTCATTGTCGTTCAGGATCACGATCAGCCGGTTCCCCGCGGCCTCGGCATTGTTCATCGCCTCATAGGCCATGCCGGCGGAGAGAGCCCCGTCGCCGATCACGGCGATCGCCCGGTGCGGATCGCCCGACAGCTTGTTGGCGATCGCAAATCCGAGCGCGGCCGAGATCGACGTCGAGCTGTGCGCCGCCCCGAACGGGTCGTACTCGCTCTCCGTGCGGCGAGTGAAACCGCTGAGCCCCCCACCCTGCCGAAGGGTCCTGATGCGGTCGCGGCGGCCGGTCACGATCTTGTGCGGATAGGCCTGGTGGCCCACGTCCCAGACCAGCCTGTCCGCCGGCGTGTCGAACACATAGTGAAGCGCCACCGTCAGCTCGACGACGCCAAGGCCCGCGCCCAGATGCCCCCCAGTCACCGACACGGCCGAGATCGTCTCCTGCCTCAGCTCGTCGGCGAGCTGCGGGAGCTGGTCCTTGGACAGCGCTCTAATGTCGGCCGGATAGTGGACTGTATCCAGCAGCGGCGTCTCTGGGCGGTCACTCATCGGCCCGGGCACTTACGCGGAGCAGGCACGGAAGTCACCAACCTGCGGCAGAAACTCGCCGATTTCAGCGATTGCTCAGATATTGCTCAGCCGTTGTCGCAATCGCCGCAGGTGCCGCGGACCTCGATCACCGGACGCGGCGCGGAGAAGCCGGCGCTCTTCGCCGCCTTGCGCACTCCGCCCGTTAGGCTGTCGTCGTCGATGTGGACTGTCTGCCCGCACGTGTCGCAGATCAGGAAGATGCAATCGTGCAGGCACTCGGGGTGATGGTTCGCGACATAGGCATTCGCGCTCTCCACCCGCCGGGCGAGGTTCGCGTTCACGAACAGGTCGAGGATTCGATAGACGCTGTTGGCGGCAACGCGGCGCCCCTGCGCCTTCGAAACCGCCTCCGCGATGTCATAGGCGCTCGCCGGCTTGTCGAAGCTCGCCAGCGCGTCGAAGACCGACGCACGCATGTCGGTCCACTGCTCGCCTTCCTTGGTCAGCCGCTCGCGCGCCGCGGCGACAAGCGACTCTCCCTCGTGGAGCTGGTGATCGTGCCGCGTCATTGCTGATCCGGGATAAACCTCGCCCGCTTCACGGGCAAGCAATCAGACGCTGGCCTGCTTCGCCATGAGATTGAGACGATGGCCCAGTGCGAGGATCGCCACTCCGACGATCGTGATCGCCGGCTCGTAGCCGGTTTCGTGCAAGGTCATCGCATAGCCCATGGTGCAAAGCCCGACGACGCCGACCGCTACCGGCAGGATGAAGCCGTGCTCCCTGAAGCCGCCGCCGAGCGCCAGAGCGCCGATGATCATCGCCAGCGTCAGGCCGACCTCGTGGATGATCGGCTGGCCGAGCAGCCCACCGGCCGAGGCGAGCAGCCCCAGCAGGACCGCGGTCGCGACGCAATGCACGGCGCAGAGCCCCGAAAGGCCCATCGCTATCCGGTCGAGCCGACCGGTCGACAT
>DASVXR010000029.1:0-2053 GCA_036392595.1 Sphingomicrobium sp. | reverse complement strand
AAGACGAGATCGGGCTTGTGGGTCTTGATCTGGCGGATGGCCTCGCGGCCGTTGGCCGCCGTCGCCACCACTTCCACGTCGTCGTGCGCCTGCAGCCTCAGCTGCAAGCCCTGCGTGGCCAGCGGCTCGTCATCGACCAGGATGGTCCGGATGGTCATTCGCTTTCGTCTCCGGTTTCGTAGGGAATTTCCAAGATAACGCTGAAGCCCCCCCGCTCGTTCTTTCTCGTCTCGAAACGGTGCGCGGCGCCATAGGCCTGCGACAGCCTGTCCCGAATGTTCGCCAGACCGACTCCAGTGGAGGGGCTGGCGGCGAGCTCCTGTCCTTCGCCATTGCCGTTGTCCGCGACCTCGATCCGCACGGCATGACCCTCGCGGAGCGCGGTTATCCATATGTCCGCGCCATTCTCGCTCGGGGTCACCGCATATTTGATCGCATTTTCGATCAGCGGCTGGAGCAGCAGCGAGGGAAGCCGCGCCCCGATCGTGTCCGGCTCGATCCGGAAATGCGGCCGCAATCGATCCTCGAACCGCATCTTCTCGATTTCGAGATAGAGCTTCAGCGTCTCCACCTCCTGCGCCAGAGTCACCTTGGCCGTCGGCTCGTTGGCCAGCGTGTAGCGCAGGAAGGACGACAACCGCGCCAGCATCGCATTCGCCCGCTCGGTCTGCTTCAGCAGCACCAGCGTGGAGATCGAGTTCAAGGTGTTGAACAGGAAGTGCGGATTGAGCTGGTAGCGAAGCATCGCCAGCTGCGCCGTCGATGCGGCATTCTCCAGCCGCTCGCGCTGGTCGATCTGCTCCTCGAGCAGCAGGAAATAGTTGATCCCGTAATAGAGCGCCGCCCAGGCGGCGAGCAGCGAGAAGTTGAGGAGGATCGCGCCGAGATATTCGACGCCCACGGGCTTGGAGTTGGGCTTCAGGAAGGTCGCATAGCTCCACGTCTCGATCACCGAGAAGGCGCTCGAGGCGAGCATGACGGCGATCAACGACAGCACCAGCGTCCAGACGGGCTGCATCCTGATCAGCCGCCGGAACAGCGAGGCCAGCAGCAAGGTCAGCGAATAGCCGGTCGCGGTCAGCAGCAAGGTGTGGACCAGCCACATCCAGCCCATGCTGTTGGCGAACCCGGACAGCGAGCGGAGGAAGAAATAGCCGCTCCAGCCGATCGACTGGAGGATCCAGAAGGCGCGGTTCTTGTCGTCGAAGAAGGGCTGGTCGAGGCCCATTCCGCGGGCGATCGGAGCTGCCGGCGAGGCGATCTCGGGCGCGTCGGGCGGCGGCGAGCGCCGGCGGGTCACCTGCCGCCGATCGAGGGTTGCGCTGTCCGTCGCCATGGGCAGGGATATAGAGGCGCCGGGCGGCCTTTGCGAGCGCGAGGCTTGCCCCAGGGCAGGAACTGCATCTAGCGGGTGCCTCCCGCGTTCTTGCGCACAATCGCACGCCGAAGGGCCCTCGATGAAGTTTTCCGCCAGCCTCGCCTTGATCGCCTTCCTGTTGCTCGGCGCCTGCCGGCCGAGCCAGCAAACCGGCAACCAGGCCGCCTCTGCGCCCGAGCCGGCCGTCGCCCCGATCCTCACCACGCCCGAGGCTGTCGATACGCACAGCTTCGCGCGACCGCAGGAGGCCCGGGTCACCCATGTCGCGCTCGACCTCAATGTCGATTTCGACGCGAAGAGGCTCGCCGGCACGGCGGCCCTCGACCTCGACCGCCGGCCGCAGGCGAGGGAAATCCTGCTCGACGACAACGGGTTGGAGATCGAGAGCGTCACCGATGGGTCGAAGGAAGCGCTGGCCTTCAAGGTCGGGGCGAAGGACCCGGACCTCGGCAGCCCGCTTGCAATTGAGCTCCGGCCGGACACCAAGCGCATCCTGATCCGCTACAAGAGCGCTCCCGACGCCGGGGCGCTCCTCTGGCTCACGCCGCAGCAGACCGCCGGCAGGAAGTCGCCCTTCATGTTCAGCCAGGGCGAATCCATCAACAACCGGAGCTGGATCCCGACCCAGGACTCACCGGGAATCCGCCAGAGCTGGGAAGCGACGATCCACGTCCC
>DASVXR010000028.1:0-10538 GCA_036392595.1 Sphingomicrobium sp. | reverse complement strand
TTGGGTCAGCCCCGCGCTACCGAGTGTTAGTAACTCACGCAGCGACGGGATACAATGGGATTTCGTGGGATTACATGGGAAAATTCGGGAAAAGCTGGAATTTCCGTGGCTTTTCGGCCGCACTCTCGTGGATTGTTCTGGTCCTGTTCTGCACCTCCGAGGCTGTGGATAAGTCTGTTATTCCGCGAATCGGGAGAGAATCACTTCCGCTCGAGCCTGGCAAGCTCCGCCAGAAGCGCATCGAGATTGTGCCCGGCGTCTCCGCCAACATGATCCACGTCGAGCAGGTCGGCATCGGCGACGATCGTCGCCCGCCCCTTGCCGATAGCGCAATTCGCCACGAGCCGGTCGCGGCTGATGTCGCAGCTTCCGTACAATTGGCCCGGCGAGCCCGTAGCGACGCGATAGCCGCCGAGCTCCCGCGCCGCCGCCCCGCGCTCCTCTGGCGCATCGAGCCTCAGCCCCCAATGGCCGAGCAGCCCCGTGTCCATGAACATTGGCGGCGAGCGCAGCGGATCGCCGAGCGGCCGCTCGCTCGGCCATTCGAGCATGGGATCGGCGAGCAGCATCACGCGTCCGCCCCGCCGCACCCAATTGTCGAGCGCGACCAGGTCCTCGGCGGGCTGCGCGAGCGGATGCGCCATCAGCAGCAGTCGGCCCTTCGCCAGCTCCTTCTCATCCGTGACGCTGATCGGCACGACCCGGTAGCGCGTCTCGATCGCCTTGAGCGCAGGTGAGCCGCCGCCATCGAGGGAGAATTGCTCGCCGAAAACGAGCGGCAAGCTGGTAAGGAGGAGCAGCGTCGGCCGCTGGGCAGCAGGCCGGGCCGGAAGGGGCGCCGACGATCGATTGCCGAACCCGAAAGCGACGGCGGCCGCGCCGATCAGGATCGCGGCGATGATCACCAGCGCGCGCGTGCGCGCGTTCCTCATTTCTTTCCGCTGTTGCTGCTGTTGTTGGTGGTGTCGGACGCGCCAGGCGCCAGGCCAAGCTCCGACAGCGGCTCGCTCGGTTCGTTGGTCGTAGCCTGAGCGGCATTGTTGGCGTTGTTGTCGCGGCTCGAACGGCTGATCACCGACCCGAGCAGCACGAGCAGGAAGGCGAAGGCCAGGCCCGTCAATCCGATACGGATGCGTTGAGCGCTGCTTCCGGGTTGGTGGGGCATCGCGGTCGACGAAGCTATGGCCCGCTTCGACACAATGCAAGCCAACAGCCTTGACGGTGGGTTAACCACGGGCGCAAGGGGCCAGCCTATGACTCGCATATCCCCTCTGCTCGCATTCGTTGCGGCCGCAGCGCTAGCCGGCTGCAACAAGGACAACACGCTCGGCGGAAACAATGCCGCCGATCAAAACAACGCCGCGGCGAATGCCGCCGTGCAGCTCCCGCCGTCGATTGCCGCCAGCAAGATCTATCGCTGCGCCGACAACCAGGTGGTTTATGTCGACTGGCTGTCGGACAACAAGACGGCCAACATCCGCACCGAGCAGGGCGGCACGCCGACGCAGGTCACCGCGCCGGAGGCCGGCAAGCCAATGACCGGCCCCGCCGGCTATTCGCTCGAAGGCACGGCAGGCGCTTCCTCGGCGAAGATTGGCGTTCCCGGACATCCAGCCCAAACCTGCAAGGCTTAACGGCTGTCTTGACTCGCCCTCCGCGGCTTCCGATCAACCGGCCGCGGAGGGGAGCTTTCCAATGGACCTGAGCAGGCGCGCGTTCACGGGAGGCGCCTTGAGCATCGCGCTCGGCAGCCAGCTGGGCGCGCCCGCTTTCGCGCAGGCAGGGACGCGGCTCTCCGAGGCCTTCGCGGCAATTCGCGCCTATGGCGAGGCGCACCTCAGCTATTTCGGACTGCCCGGGATGACTCTCGGACTGACCACTCCAGGGAATCCCGCGAGCCTCCTCGAGTTCGGCTATGCCAATGCGGACGCGCGGACCCCCATCACAACTGACACGCTCTTCCAGGTCGGATCGATCAGCAAGGTGATGGTCAGCGCCGTGGTGCATCAGCTCGCCGCCGAGGGCCGGCTGAATCTGACCGACCGGGTGAGCGCGCTGCTCCCCTCCGTTCCCTTGCCCGGCGGAAACAGCGTCCAGGTGCAGCACCTGCTCGATCATGTCGCCGGGCTTCCCTCGGACGCGCCGCTCTTCCCGACCGGCGGGCTTTGGACGGCTTATGCGCCGGGAGCCCACTGGCATTATTCGAACACCGGCTACGCGATCCTCGGCAAGCTCGCCGAACGTGCCGGCGGCAAGCCGCTTCGCCAACTGCTGGCCGAGCGAATCTTCGGCCCGCTCGCCATGAGCCGCAGCCGAGGGGCTATCATCGGCGCCGAGCGGACTCTCTACGCCCAAGGCTATGAAGCGGCTGACATGACCGTGCCGTTCGCTCGCGGGGTTCCGCTTGCGCCGGCGGCCTGGGTGGACGTGACGGAGGGCGCTGGCTGCGTCGCCTCGACGGCCGAGGACATGACCCGCTTCCTCCGCAGCCTCGCCAGCGCCGTCCAGGGGCGCGGCGGACTCGGCCTCTCGCCGGAAGCCGCCAAAGCCTTCACCAGCCATTTCGTGCCGAGCGACACGCCCGGAATGTCCTACGGCAACGGGCTGATGCATGTCGCCAACGCGGGCCGCTCCTACCTGCACCACACCGGCGGGATGGTTGCTTTTTCCTCCTCGTTCCACGTCGATGTCGCGAGCGCCGTCGCGGCCTTCGCCAGCTCGACGATCACCGGGTTCGCGGAATATCGTCCGCGTCTGCTGACTCGCTTCGCGGTTGACGCATTGACCAACGCGCTGGCGGGCCGGGCGCTGCCCGCGCCGCCTCCTCTCGACACTCGGCTTTCCAACCCGAGCGCTTATGTCGGCGGCTATGTCGGGCCGTCGGGCGCATTCGACGTTCGAGCCGGAGCGCCGCTGACGATCGTGACCCGAACGGGCGAAGCCGCGCTTCAGCCCTGGGGCGACGAGTTGTTCCGGACCACCCATCCGGACTTCCGCCACTTCTCGCTCAAGTTCGAGAAGAGCGGCGCGGCCGTGAGCGGCGCGAACTGGGGCCCCGCCTCATTCGTGCGGCAGGGCTCGGCGCGGCCGCTGTCGAAGTCCAATCCGGCGCTCGCTCGGCTCGCGGGCCGCTACGTCAACGACAGCCCCTGGTGGGGGACGATGATGATCGTCGAGCGCGGCGGCAAATTATGGGTCGGCACTGAGGAGCCGATGACCCGCATCGGCGAAAATCTCTGGCGCGTCGGCGAGGAGAGCTGGTCGCCGGAGCGCGCATCCTTCGACGATTTCATCGACGGGCGGCCGCAGGTGCTGGTCCTGGCCGGGGAGAAATTCCTCCGGCACGATATCTAGGCTTGCGCCGGACAGGCGGCTAGGAGCGCCGCCATGGACGTCCTCGAAGCTCCCACAATCACGCCGGAAATGGTCGCCGAGCACGGCCTGTCGGAAGAGGAATATAGCCGCATCCTGAAAGCGCTCGGCCGCGAGCCGAACCTCGTCGAGCTCGGCATCTTCTCGGTGATGTGGTCGGAGCATTGCTCGTACAAGTCGAGCCGAGTCCACCTGAAGAAGCTGCCGACCGAGGCGCCCTGGGTCATCCAGGGCCCCGGCGAGAATGCGGGCGTGATCGACATCGGCGACGGCGACGCGGCGATCTTCAAGATGGAGAGCCACAACCACCCGTCCTACATCGAGCCCTACCAGGGCGCGGCGACGGGCGTCGGCGGGATCCTGCGCGACGTCTTCACCATGGGTGCGCGGCCGGTCGCGAACATGAACGCGCTGCGCTTCGGGCGGCCCGATCATCCGAAGACCCGGCACCTGGTCGCGGGCGTGGTCGCGGGCATCGGCGGCTACGGCAATTGCGTCGGAGTTCCGACCGTCGGCGGCGAGGTCAATTTCGATCCGGCTTACGACGGGAACATCCTCGTCAATGCGATGACCGTGGGCATCGCGAGGACCGACAAGATCTTCTACTCGGCCGCGACCGGCATCGGGAACCCGATCGTCTATGTGGGCTCGAAGACCGGCCGCGACGGAATCCACGGCGCGACCATGGCGAGTGCGGACTTCGCCGAGGACAGCGAGGAGAAAAGACCCACCGTCCAGGTCGGCGACCCGTTCACCGAGAAATTGCTGATCGAGGCCTGCCTCGAGCTGATGGCGACCGACGCGATCGTCGCGATCCAGGACATGGGCGCCGCCGGCCTCACCAGCTCGTCCGTTGAGATGGCGTCCAAGGGCGGTGCCGGCATCCGGCTCGACATGAACAAGGTGCCCTGCCGCGAGGAGGGCATGACTCCCTACGAAATGATGCTCTCCGAGAGCCAGGAGCGCATGCTGATGGTCTTGAAGCCCGGCCGCGAGGCCGAGGCCGAAGCGATCTTCCGCAAGTGGGAGCTGGACTTCGCGGTGATCGGCGAGGTCACCGACACCGGCCACATGGTGCTCGAGTTTAACGGCGAGGTCGTGTGCGACATCCCGCTCGGCCCACTGGCGGACGAGGCGCCGTGCTACGAGCGACCCTACGCGATTCCCAAGGCGCCGGAGCCGCTCACCGACATCCCCGAGAGCACCGACATCGCCGCGGACCTCCTCAAGCTGATGGCCTCACCCAACCTCGCCAGCCGGCGCTGGGTGTGGGAACAGTACGACCAGTCGGTCGGCGCCGACACCGTCCAACGACCGGGCGGCGACGCCGCGGTGGTGCGCGTCCACGGGTCCAAGAAGGCGCTGGCGATCACCACCGACTGCACGCCGCGCTACTGCTACGCCGACCCGGTCGAGGGCGGGAAGCAGGCGGTCGCCGAAGCCTACCGCAACCTCTGCGCAGTCGGCGCGAAGCCGCTGGCGATCACCAACTGCCTCAACTTCGGGAACCCCCAGCGGCCCGAGATCATGGGCCAGTTCGTCGGCTGCGTCGAAGGCATGGCCGAAGCTTGCCGCGCGCTCGACTTCCCGGTCGTGAGCGGCAACGTGAGCCTCTACAACGAAACGAAGAATGACGATGGCACCAGCCTCGCGATCCTGCCTACGCCAGCGATCGGGGGCGTCGGTTTGCTCGAGGATTGGGAGAAGTCGGCGACGATCGCATTCAAGGCCGAAGACCATGCGATTGTCGTTTTGGGCGGGAACTCGCTGGAGATTCTCGATGAGGATGAGACGCTCGGCGAGCTTGGGTCGTCTGTCAGCCAATCGCTCTGGCTCCGCGAGATCGTCGGCATCAAGAATGGCCCATCCCCTGCGGTGGACCTGGAGAAGGAACGGCGTACCGGAGAATTCGTCCGCAAGCTCATTCTCGATGGCCACGTAACGGCGGTCCACGATGTTTCGGACGGCGGTGTCGCCGTTGCGTTGGCCGAGATGGCCTTGGCTGGCGGCATTGGCGCGACCGTCGCTACGATGGGGCGGACCACGCTCGACGCATTCGCGGAGGACCAAGGTCGGTACGTCGTGACCTGCCCATGGTCGGATCGTGAAAGCTGGGCGGCCTTCGAAGCGCAGGCAAGGGGCGCCGGGATCACCGCGTCGTGGATCGGGGGCACCGGAGGTTCGACCCTGTCCTGGACTGACGGTGAGGATGCGGCCATCGCGAATGTTTCCCTCGCCGACCTCTGCGCCGCGCATGAAAGCTTTTTCCCCAAGCTGATGGGGAGCGAGCTGACGCCGGAGTTCTGACCTATTGCGAATGTTTCGCAATAGCGTTATATAGTCCGCATGATCGTCTGTGTCTGCAACCGCATCACCGAGCAGGAAGTGCGCGAGGCTGCCCGAGAGGGCGCACACACGCCGGAACAGGCTTATGCTCGCCATGGCTGCGAACCGCAGTGCGGCTGCTGCCTTGATTACGCGCAGGAGATCATTGACGCGGAGCCGAAGCGCCCGCGGCTGCGCATCGTCGCCTGACTTGACCACGGCACATTGACGGAGCATCGCCCGTCGCCGCGACGCGGAGGCGAACGATGAAGGGCGATCCCAAGGTCCTCGAGCTCCTGAACGAAGCTCTCAAGAACGAGCTCACCGCGACCAACCAATACTGGCTGCACTACCGGCTGCTCGACAATTGGGGCGTCGACAAGCTCGCCCAGTTCGAGCGGAACGAATCCGTCGACGAGATGAAGCATGCCGACCGGCTCGCCGAGCGAATCCTGTTCCTCGACGGCCTGCCCAATTTCCAGGCGCTCGGGCGGCTTCACGTCGGCGAGAATGTCGAAGAGATATTGCGCGCCGACATGGAGCTGGAGCTGGAGGCGCTCGGCCAGCTCAAGGGCGCGATCGCGCATTGCGAGACGGTCCAGGACTATGTGTCGCGCGACCTCTTCTCCGACATCCTCGAGAATGAGGAGCAGCACATCGACACGCTCGAGCAGCAGTTCGAGATGATCGCGCGGATGGGCCTGCAGAATTACGTGCAGCTCCAGTCGGAGCCGGCCGAAAACTAGATCCGTCCGAAGCCCTGGTTCGACGCCTTGCGGCCGAAGCCGGCCGGCGGGGTGCGGGTCATCAGTGGATTGGTCGCCTTGTCGAACAGCGCCACCGTCTCCTGGAACAGCCGCCGAAGCTCCACGACCTGCGGCACGAGCTCGTCGGGAAAGCGGTGGGTCTCGACGCAGAGCCGAGCGGTAGTCTCGATCAGCTCGGCGATCCTGGCCAGCGGCTCGGCGCCGAGCTGGCGGGATTCGCCCTTGATCGTGTGCGCGGGAATGACGAGCGCCGTCGTGTTCTGCTCGTGCATCGCCTGCTCGATCTTCGCGATCGACTTCTCTCCGTCCTCGCGGAAATAGCCGATAATCTTGATGAAGCCCGGCCCGAGCTCGGACCGGTGCTTCTCGAAATGCGCCCAATCGACGATGTTCGGCAGCGCTTCGTCCAATGCCCTATCCCGTTCCAATGGCCTCGGGGACTTAGTCCCACCCTCTGCGTGGTACGGCGAAAAGGGTAAAATTTGGCTTAGCGACGGCCTCTGCCGCCGGATCGATCGAAAGGATTGCTCCGTCCGCGGAAGTCGAGCCGCAACGGCACTTCGCCAAGCTTCAGGTCGCGCCGCATCGCGTTGAGCAGGTAGCGCCGGTAGCTGTCGGGAAGCTCCTCGAGGCGGTTGCCGAAGACGACGAAGCTCGGGGGACGCGACTTCACCTGGGTGATGTAGCGAAGCTTGATGCGCTTGCCCTTCGGCGCGGGCGGTGGGTTCGCGTCGATCGCATCCTCGAACCAGCGGTTGAGCTCGCCGGTGGGAACGCGCTTGCCCCACGCCTCGCGCAGCTCGAACGCGACCTGGAGGACCGTGTCGATCCCCTTCCCCGTCTTCGCCGACACGGTGAGCAGGGGCACGTCGCGCAGCTGCGAAAGTCCTTCAGCGAGCGCCGCCTTGACGCCGTTGAACAGCGCCGAGGCATTCTCCGCGACGTCCCACTTGTTGAGCGCAATGATGAGGGCGCGGCCCTCCTCGATCACCTGGGCGGCGATCCGCAGATCCTGGGATTCGAGGCCGCGCGTGGCGTCGAGCAGCAGGACGACAACCTCGGCAAAATCGATGGCCCGCTTGGTGTCGGCGGCGGACAAGCGCTCCAGCTTGTCCTCGACCTTTGAACGCTTCCTCAGACCCGCGGTGTCCACCAGCCGTACCGGATGGCCGTTCCACTCCCAATCGAGGCTGATCGAGTCACGCGTGATCCCCGCCTCGGGACCGGTGATCATCCGCTCCTGCCCGATCATTCGGTTGACGAGCGTTGACTTGCCGGCGTTGGGGCGGCCGACAATGGCGAGGTGCAGCGGCGCGTGACTCGCAGCTTCCTCGTCGTCGCTCTCGAAATGCTCATGCTCGACGTGCGGACGGATCGCCTCGAAAAGGTCGGCGACGCCCTCACCATGCTCGGCGCTGATCGCGACCGGTTCGCCGAGCCCCAGCCGAAAGGCGTCGAGAATGCCGGCCTCGCCCGCCCGTCCCTCGGCCTTATTGGCGACGACGATCACCGGCGTGGTCTCGACGCGCAGCCAACGGCCGATCTCCTCGTCGAGCGGAGTCACGCCCTCCCGCGCATCGACCAGGAAGAGGGCCGCGTCGGCGTCCCGCACCGCAGCTTCGGTCTGCTTGCGCATGCGGCCGGGCAGGCTGCCAGGGTCCTCGTCCTCGAATCCGGCGGTGTCGATCACTCGGAACTCGAGCCCAAGCAGCTTCGCTTCGGCCTCCCGACGGTCGCGAGTCACTCCGGGCTCATCGTGGACGAGCGCCAGCTTCTTGCCGACTAGCCGGTTGAACAGCGTCGATTTTCCGACGTTCGGCCGGCCGACAATGGCGACGGTGGGCAAAGGCATTCGGCGCCGATAGCAGCGCCCCGCGAAAGGGGGGAGTGCCTAGCGGAAGGCGGTAAGCCGGCCGCTGTCGTCGAGAATGTAGAGCGTCGAGTTCGCCACGATCGGCGGCAGGCTGATGCCGGCCTTCAGTTGAGTCTGGCTCTGGAAGGAGCCGCTCGCCGGATCGACGTTGATGATCGCTCCGTTCGATCCGGTGAGAATCAGCCGGTTGCCGGCAAGGATCGGCCCGGAATAGTCGATCTCGCCTTTCTTCGACTTCGGCTTCTCGAACTGCGGCAGCTGCGTGATCCAGCGCACGTGGCCATTGGCCCTGGCGATGCACAGCAGCTTCGCTTCGTCGGTGACCACGAAGATCCAGTCCCCCGCCACCCATGGGGTGGAGATTCCGGCGACGTTGAGCTCCCACTGGCGCTGGCCGGTGGTGATCTCGAGCGCGACCATGCGCCCGCCGCCGCCGACCGCGATCACCTGGCCGCTGTCGATCACCGGATCGGCGTCGATGTCCGAGAGCGACGAGACGCTGGTGCGGATGCTGGTGCGCATCAGCGTGTCCTGCCACACCTGCCGCCCGTTCTCGTAGCGATAGGCATTGAGCTCGCCCGACGAGAAGCCGGCCACGACCGTCCCCTGGCCGACGGCGGGCGATGCCGAGCCGAACACACCGGCGATCTCGAGAGAGGCGGCCTGCGACCAATTGGTCGAGCCGTCCGACTCCTTGAGCGAGTAGATCTGGTTGTCCTGGCTCATCACGTAGACGGAGTCGTTGGCGACCGTCGGAGAGCCGCGAAGCGGGCCGCCCGGACGGACCTGCCAGACGATGCCGCCGTTCCTCTCGTCCAGCGCAGCAACGAAGCCGAGGCCGTTGGTCGCGTAGATTCGGCCGTTGTGAAACGCGATTCCGCCGCCGTAGAGCGACGCCTCATTGCCTTTGACCTGCGGGGTTTGGCTCGCCCAGAGCTGCGCCCCCGTGCGCGCGTCGAAGGCGCGCACCGAGCCCAGCGTGTCGATGGTGAACACCCGGCCGTCGGCGACGATCGGAGCCGACGCGAGCCGCGCCGTCAGGCTGCTCCCGCGGCCTGCCTGGACGCTGAAGGCGGTCGCGAGAGTCGTACCGAGCGCGACATGTCCCATCGACTTGTCGGCGTCGCCGCCCGACTGCGCCCAATCCGCATTGGCGACCGGCGCGGGGAGATTCATCGGAAGAGCCGTGGTCGCCGGATCGATCTGGATGTCGCCCTCGGAGGTGAGCACCGGGATGCGCTCGCCGAGGACCGGCGTCTTCGGGCGGCTCTTCTTGAGAACGCTGCAGCCGCCGGCGGCCAAGGCGGCGGCAATCAGGATCGCAACTCGAAGATGCTTATGCTTGGTCATTCTGTTTCCTACTGGGCCGGCGCTGGGAGCGCATTGCTTGCATCGACGCCGAGGCTGCTGGCGACCTGGACGGCGCGGGCGCGGATCTGGTCGGGAACGGACGGGTCCTTGGCGATGGCGCCATAAAGCCGGCCGGCCTCGTCTTTCTTGCCCTGTTTGAGGAGCGCGACGGCGGTCAGCTCGCCGGCGCTTCCGAACCATGGATTGCCGGGTTTCGCCAGCGGCTCCATCCGGGCGATCACGTCCTGCGGCTGGAGCTGGTCGAACTCGAGCGTCGTCTGGCGGATCAGGGCGATGTCGCGATAGGGCCTGGGCAGGCTGCTGTCCCCCGCGGCCTCGCGGAACTTGGCGATGGCGAGATTGGGGTCGTTGCGGTCGAGCGCGATCGCGGCGCGGGTGAACAGCGCCGAGGCGCGAACCGCCTTCTTCCCGTTCTTCGCCAGCTCGTCGAGCTTTTCGGGTACCCCGTTAAGGTTGTTGGACGCGATTGACTTGTAGACCTCGGCGAGCTGCTCGACCTGCTGCTCGGAGCGCTTCTGCTGGAGCTGCTGCCAGTAAATCCAGCCGCCGCTCGCGGCGAGGAAGAGGATCACGAAAGCGGCGATCCACCCTCCATATTTCTTGCTGAAATCGCGCAGCTGGTCGCGGCGGAGGTTCTCCTCCACCTCGCGGACGAAAGTTTCGCTGATATCCGGGGGTTGCGCCAAAGACGTGCCTCAGTCGGAATGCTTGGGGAACTTCATCGGCCGAGCTTCCTTCCCCACCCTAGATGAACGGAAGCTGGCGGCGCTTCGTCTAGCGGCTGTGCCGAGAAAGGCAAATTAAGTCTTGGGCCGGTACGTCTGGTCGGC